>SHUN01000101.1 GCA_009697495.1 Bryobacterales bacterium
GGCGTGAAGAACGGCCGCATCGCCGCCATCGGCAACCTCGCCGCCAAGTCGGCCGATTCAACCATCGATGCCGCCAATCGCGTCGTTACCCCCGGATTCATTGACGTTCACACCCACGTCGAGGGCGCTGTCGAACTCAATCCCATGGGCGCCAATTATCTGCTCGACGGCGTCACTACCATCGTCACCGGCAACTGCGGCGGCTCCCGCGTCGATCTCAAAACCTGGTTCGAAAAGCTCGAAACCATCAAGCTTGGACTCAATCTCGCCACGCTCATCGGCCACAACTCCGTGCGTAGCGAAGTCATGGGCGCCGCCAACCGCCTCGCCAACGACGAAGAGATCGCCAAGATGCAGGCCCTCGTCGACAAAGCCATGCAGGATGGCGCCGTCGGCTTCTCCACCGGCCTCATCTACATCCCCGGCACATATTCCGACACCCGGGAAGTCGTCGCCCTCGGCCGCGCCGCCGGTAAATACAACGCCGTTTACGCCAGCCATATGCGCGACGAAGGCGCCAAGGTTAAGGATGCCATCACCGAAGCCGTCACCGTCGGCCGCGAAGCCGGTCTCCGCGTCCAGATCAGCCATTTCAAAATCGATACCCCGCGCCTCTGGGGCTCCAGCAAGGACTCTATCGCCCTCGTCGAAGAGTTCCGCAAACAAGGTGTGGATGTCGTCGTTGACCAATATCCCTACGATCACTCGTCAACTAATCTCGCCATCACCCTCCCCAGTTGGGCCCTCGCCGACAACCCCAAAGCCGTCGAGGAACGCCTGAAAAGTCCCGAAACCCGTCAGCGCGTCGCCACAGAAATGAAGCAGCGTCTGGCCGAATTAGGGCACAAAGACTACTCCTACGCCATCGTCGCCAACTACGGTGCTGACCCTGCCCTCAACGGCAAAAACATCTCCGAAATCAACAAAGCCGCCGGCCGCCAGGCCACCCTCGATAACGAAGTCGAAACCATCCTCCAAATGATCGTCAAAGGCGGCGCGCAAATGGTCTATCACTCCATGGGAATGGAGGATGTCGAACGAATTCTACGGTACCCCAATACCGCCATCGCCTCCGACGGCGGCATCCGCGAGTTCGGCTCCGGCATGCCCCACCCCCGCAGCTACGGCACCAACGCCCGCGTCCTCGCCGAGTTCGTCCGCGTCCGCGGCACCCTGACTCTCGAAGACGCCATCCGCCGCATGACCTCTCTCCCGGCGCGCACTTTCCGCTTCAACGATCGCGGCCTCTTGCGCGTTGGCTTCGCCGCCGACCTCCTCATCTTCGACCCCGCCAAAGTCAAAGACCTTTCCACCTACCCCGACCCACACCATTACTCAGAAGGATTCGACCACGTCTTCGTCAACGGAGTTGCCGTGGTCAACGAAGGGAAATTGAACGAGAACCGGCCCGGCCGGATTCTTCGCCATAACGCGGAATGATTTCGCTCAACGCCGCCGGAAAACGCTTCGGCCCCAAACTGTTATTTGAAGACGTCACGTGGCTGGTGACCCCGCAGGAAAAAACCGGCCTCGTCGGAGGCAACGGCACCGGCAAAACGACCCTCCTGAAAATCCTCTCCGGCGTCGAAGACCTCGATTACGGCACCATCAGCTTCACCAAGGGAATGACCATCGGCTACCTCCCGCAGGACGGTCTCTCTCTACGCGGACGCACTGTCTTCGCCGAGTGCATGAGCGTCTTTGACGACCTCCTCGACATGGAAGTGGAGATGGAGTCGCTCACCCATAAGATGTCGGAGCTCGACCCCGAAAGCCCCGAATACCTCGCCGTCGCCGATCGCTTCCACCGCGTCGAAAACGAGTTCACTACCCGCGACGGCTACTCCGTGGAATCGCAGGTCGGCATGGTCCTGGACGGCCTCGGTTTTGCGAAGGAAGACTGGCACCGCCCCACCGAAGAGTTCTCCGGCGGTTGGCAAATGCGCATCGCCCTCGGCAAACTGCTGCTCCAAAAGCCCAATCTTCTTCTCCTCGACGAGCCGACGAACCATCTCGATCTGGAAGCCCGCAACTGGCTCGAAGACTATCTCGTCAACTACCCCTACGCCTACGTAATGATCTCCCACGATCGTTATTTCCTCGACACCACCGTAAAGCGCATCATCGAGCTTTGGAACAAAAACATGCACTTCTACAGCGGGAACTACGAAAAGTACCTGCAGCAGAAGACCGAACGCCGCGAGCAATTAATATCCGCCTACAAGAACCAGCGCGAGCGCATCGAAGCTCTGGAAGCCTTCATCAACCGTTTCCGCGCCCAGGCCACCAAAGCCAAGCAGGTCCAGAGCCGCATCAAGGAACTCGAAAAAATCGAGCGCATCGAAATCCCCAGCGACGAGAAGACCATTCACTTCTCCTTCCCCCAGCCCAGGCCCTCCGGCCGCAATGTCGCCGAGTTCAACGGCGTCTCCAAATCCTACGGCGAGAAGCACGTTTTCAGCGGTGTCAACTTCGTCATCGAGCGTGGTGAACGCATCGCCCTCGTCGGCCACAACGGCGCAGGCAAATCCACCCTCATCAAACTCCTCGCCGGCATCGAGCCCGTCACAAAAGGCGAATTCACCCTTGGCCACAACGTCGATCTCGACTACTTCGCCCAGGATCAGTACAAAGAGCTCGATCCCGAAGCCCGCGTGCTGGATGATTTAACCGGTCTCGCCGGCTTGAAAACGCAGACCGAACTCCGCAGTCTGCTCGGCTGTTTCCTCTTCAGTGAGGACGACGTTTTCAAGCGTATCGGCGTATTGAGCGGCGGCGAACGCAATCGCTACGCCCTCGCGAAAATGATGCTGCGCCCGTCGAACTTCATCCTCCTCGACGAACCCACGAACCACTTGGACATGCGCGCCAAGGACATTCTGCTGAACGCCATGGCCACCTTCAGCGGCACCGTCGTCTTCGTCTCGCACGATCGCTATTTCATCGACAAGCTGGCGACGAAGGTCTACGAAGTCGGCGATGGCGGCGTCGAAGTCTATCCCGGCGACTACGAAGAGTACATGTGGCGCAAAAGCGGCGGTTCGCAAAAGCTCGACGCCGAACTCACCCAGCGCCACCAGCCTCCGCCGCCGGTAAAAATAGCCGTCATCGAAACCGCGGCCAAAAAGAAGATCAACCCCATCAAGCTAAAGCAGCTCCAGGAACGCGTCGCCCAGCTCGAAGCGGACATCGCCAGTACCGAAGCAAAAATGACGGAAACCGAAGTCAGCCTGGCCAACTATTCGAACGCCGAAGAATCCGCCCGTCTCGGCACGGACCTCGCCGCTTTGCGCGCCAAACACGAACAACTGATCGCCGACTGGGAAGCAACCTCGGAAACGCTTGGCGAAGTATCTTAGTCCGGCTGAGCCATCATTCCGTTAGGTCAACCCAAACTATCGCACCCGGCTGAGCCATACGCATTGCGGCTAGGATCGCGTCCGCGTTCGACGTTATCACTGACTCGTCGTTGTCGCTCAGGACGATCAGCGCGACTCTCGAATTCCGCCTGTTCTGCTGGTAGCGAATGCCCCGATCCGCAGTAACAATGACTTCGAATCCGGCGTCTTCCGCGGCTTTCAGCAATGCGCCATTTGTAAGGCCCGCCCATCCCTGGTACGCCGCCGTTCGGACGTCATGACCTTTCAGCAGCCGCCGCAGACTGTGGGGCAAGTTTTCATCGAGCAGGGTGAGCATGAATCACAATGGCAGGAACTGGCTCGCCCGTGAAATTCGGCTCCGCTGAGCCCGCTAGAAAATCCAGGACAGACTCGATTTGCTCGCGCCGCACCGACGGGTAGTTCTCGCCGAGTTGATCCATTGTCATGTGCTTCAAGTTCTTTAAAATCACGGAAACCGGCACACGCGTTCCGCGAAACACCCAAGCCCCGCTGACCTTTCCAGGAACGCTTTCAAGAACCGGACACTCTGACCACTCGAGCATGACTTGCTGACCTTTCATCTTGATGCTAGCGTTTCGCTCCGCGAACAGCAAGCCGCTGCTGTGTTTCGCCTTGGCTCCCCTCCCCTCGAACCAGCCGTCCCCGCTTGTCATAAACAATCACATTATTCGCCACATGATCGGTCAGCAAAATAACATGCCCCTCGGCGTCCTGAACAATCCCTCGCCGCCAAACACGCCCGTCGACTCAGCATCCCCCTCACCGCGGCTTCGCCATCAGGTGCTCCGCCAACGCCGCATACGCCGGCAGCGTCGTCGGATCCAGTCCCACGTTCCCCGCCGCCGGACTCGACGCGAATCGCGCAATCACCATCTCCGCTTTCGGATCGATGTAGATTCCCTGGCCGTGAATTCCGCGCGCCGTGTACGCGCCGTGCTCGTTATGCAGTATCCACCATTGGTTGTGGTAACTCCCTCCGGGCAGCGTCTTGTAACCGGCGCCCGCAAATGCCGCCGGACTCCCGCCCTTGCGAATGTCGACCGCCACCGCCGCCGGGATAATCTGCCGCCCATTAAATCGGCCGTCCAATCGCATCATCTCCCCAAATCGCGCAAAGTCCCGCAGCCGGCAACTCAAGCCCCCGGCGGGCATCTGGATCGCCGCCGGCCCCACCCGCAGCGACGCGTCCTCTTCCGCCCCCATCGGTCCCCAGATTCGTTCGCTCAACAACTCCGCCGGTGCTTTCCCCGTAACCCGCGTCAGAATCCATCCCAAAACATCGGTGTGAACCGAGCGGTACTTGAACTCCACGCCATGCTCACTCTTCTTTTGCAGTGTCGCCAAATAGGCGTACACATGATCCGGCCCCGCATACCCCGCCGGCCGCAAATAAGGCTGATGCACGGCCCGGTAATCGAAGTAATCCGATGCCGGGTCGGTGTAGTCCTCCACGAATTTCACGCCCGTGGTCATATCGAGCACTTGCGCCACCGTCGCGTCCCCGAATCCGCTATTCTTCAACTCCGGCAAATACCGCGCCACGGTGGCTTTGGCGTCAATTTTCCCCTCTGCGATCAGCGCCGCCGCTATCGTGCCGAAAAACGACTTCGTCACCGAAAACGCGATATGCTGCCCATCCGGAGCCAAGGCGCCGAAGTACCGCTCATACACGATGCGCCCGCGATGCAGCACCACAATCCCGTCGGTGTAGTTCGCCTCCAGTGACTCTCGCCAAGTACTCGGAGCCGAGCCGCCCAGCGGAATATACGGAATCGAGTCAATATCGGCGCGCTCGGCCCGCGGCAGCGTTGCCACCGGACCCGCTCCCCGCGAGACATTCACCGTTGGCACAAGTTCCCGCATGTGCGAAAAACTCCATCGCGTCTGGGGAAAGCGGAGAAAACTTCCGTCCTCGGCGCGGATGATCTTCTCCGGCGGCGGAGGCGCGCCAACCATCCAGCCCAGCACTTTCGGGTCGCTGGCCCGCGCATCCGGAAATGGCGGCGCGGACTGACAGAAGACGAAACCGGCGGCACCGGCAAATACGAGTACGAACGGAAACGTCTGTCTGGCATTCAGAAACATAGGTTTCACCATAACAAACTATGCGGCCACGGGTGCCCGCATTCGCCCTCACTATCCGCCCTATCGATAAATTGAACATGCGCGGCAAGGACATTCTGCTCAACGCCCTGGCGACCCTCGACAAGCTGGCCAATACTGCGATCGATTCAGCGCACGCGATCTACAATGCGCAACCAAAGTCGCCGTCTGGTCATCCGTTTCTGAAATAGTTTCCCAATCCCCTCCCGCCTGCGATAGAATTCGTTCCATCTATGCGCGACAAACTGTTAATTGTTCTCTGCCTTTCCGCGGCCGCTTTCTCCCAGCAAAAGAAGATCCTCTTCATGGGCGAGAGCGACATGCTTGCGGCCCTCCAGGGGGTCACCGACAAAGCCAAAATCGTTCCCGTCACGACAGCCAACGTCATGCAGGAACTCGCCGATGCCGACGCCTTCATCGGCACCATCAAACCTGAATACGTTCGCGCCGGCAAGAAGCTGAAGTGGACTCAAATCATGAGCGCCGGCGTCGAAACCATCCTCCACAAATCCGGCGGCGACGATCTCAAGAACTCGAACATCGTCCTCACCAACAACCAAATCGTCCAAGGCCCTGAAATCGCTGACCATGCCATGGCCCTGCTCCTCACCCTCAGCCGCGGCATCCACACATTCCTTGGCCACCGCGCCACCGAAACCTGGCAGCCCCGTCCCTATCCCGGCATCGAGCTGCGCGGCCGCACCGGCGTTGTCATCGGCTGCGGCGGCATCGGCAGCCAGATCGCCCTCCGCGCCTGGGCCTTCGGCATGAACATCATCTGCGTCGATCCCGAAGATATCCCCTACTCCCCGTTCATCACCAGGACCGTGAAGCCGGACCAGATCGATGAAGTTATCCCGCAAGCCGACGTTGTTTTCATCTCCGCTCCCCACACCGAGAAGAGCCACAAAATGATGGGGCCCAAGCAGTTCGACCTGATGAAGAAGGACAGCTACTTCATCGCCGTCAGCCGCGGCGGAATCTACGATATGCCCAGCTTGGTCAAAGCGCTTGATTCGAAGAAACTAGCCGGTGCCGGCGTCGACGTCACCGACCCCGAACCCCTTCCCTCAGGCCATGCCCTCTGGAAGTTCAACAACGCGATCGTCACCCCGCACATCGCCGGACGTTCGGATAAAGACCGTGCCCGCATGGTCGGCACCATTCAGGAAAACGTCCGCCGCTTCGTCAACGGTCAGCCGCTGCTGAACGTCGTCGATAAGCAAAAGGGCTACTGAATCTCGCCAGCCCCAAGCGTCCTAAACAACCACCGGCGCAAGCCGGTGGGGTTGGGGCCGGCGGCTGAAATAGAGGTTTAGAGGAGCGACCGCCGGAGCCAGTCGAGGGCGTTGAGGACCGTTAGCGTGCGGACGCGGAGGCGGTCACCGCTCAATTTCAGCTTACGGGCGTGAACGTCACCGGCGGTGGCGAGGCCGACGTAAACATGGCCGGCCTGGTCGCCGTCGGCGAAGCCGGTGACGCTTAACGCGTAATCGGCGCCGGTGCGTTCGCGCGCGCCTTGGGCCATGGCGAGCGCCGCGGCTTCACTTACCGCTTCGGTGCCTTCGGGCACGCCGAGGAGTTGGTGCTTCATCTCATCGGTGTAAGTGAGGAAGCCGCCTTTGAAGTAGTCACTGGCGCCGGAAACCGCGGTAATCTGCTGCCCTAACATGCCGCCGGTAAGGCTTTCGGCAACGGCCACCGACTGGCCCTTGGCGCGGAGGAGTTTGCCAATAACCTGTTCGAGCGAATCGCCGTTTTCGGAGTAGATTTTGTCGCCGATCAGTTCGCGTATCGGATCGCCGACTTCGGCCAAAAGAGCTTCGGCTTCCTCGGCTGTTTCGCAGCGCGCGCGGAGATGGATGTCGACATCGCCAGGGGCGGCGAGGATGGTGGTCGCCGGGTTGGTGAACTTCGAATAGATGGGCGCGATGAGTTGATCGAGATCGCTTTCGCCCATCAGCGCGACGCGGTACCAGCGGGTGCGAATGACCTGCGGAGGAAGCATGGCGATGAGCCGGGGGATGATATCGGCCTGCATCATGGGCTTCAGTTCACGCGGCGGGCCGGGGAGCAGAACGAGTACGCGGCCGTCCCGGTGGAACCACTGGCCGGGCGCGGTGCCATTGGGGTTGAGCAGCATTTCCGCGCCATCGAGGATCAGCATCTGGCGGCGGTTGTTTTCCGTCGGCGTGCGGCCGAACTTCTGGAAGCGGTTGAGAATGGCGTCCCAGGCGGCGGGGTTCGGGGTCATGCCGACATCGAGGGCGGCGGCGGCGGCATCGCGGGTAATGTCGTCTTCGGTGGGGCCGAGGCCGCCGGTGAGGATGACGAGGCCGGAGTTCTTCCAGGCCGCGCGGATGGCTTCGGTAAGCCGGGCGCGGTCGTCGCCGATGATGCATTTGGCGACGACTTCGATGCCGAGCGTGTTGAGCTCCCTGGTGATGTAGAGCGAGTTGGTATCGACTTTATCCGGAGTCAACATCTCCGAGCCGACGGCGATGATTTCCGCGTTCATCGCTTCCTATTTGGCTCTGGGGAAGATGCCGCAATCGACGCGATAGAGCATGGAGTTGGTGGCGACAATGGCGCTGCCGGCGGGGGAGAAGGCGATGCCGACGATGCCTGGGCCGCTTAAGAAAAGGCTCGCTTCGCGATCGGGCGTTATGCGCACGACGCCGCGGCGGCCGCTGAGAGAGCCGGCCACGTAGAGGTTGTCGCTCGAGTCAAAGGCGATGCCTTGGGGGCGGCCGAGGCCGCGATAGAAGACATCGACTTCGCCTTTATCGGAGACGCGCTGGACGCAATCGAAACTCGACGTGGTGGGGCCGGTGACGTAGAGCCAGTTATCGGGACCGAAAGCCAGATGGTAGGCGGCGATGGAGGGCTCCAGGGTGGCGTAAACGTAAATCTGGCGGGCGCGGCTGATCTTGAAGATGGTGCCGCTGCGGTCGCCGACGTAGAGGTTGCCTTCGGCGTCGAAGGTGATACCGGTGGCCACGCCCATGCCCTCGACGTAGACGGCCATTTCGCCGCGCGGGGTGACTT
>SHUN01000102.1 GCA_009697495.1 Bryobacterales bacterium
AACCTGCTCCCGGCCCCCGTCAATCCCGCCAAAGGAATCCGCGACTGGGGACCTCACGCCGCCAATCCCACCGGCGTTGGCTTCTTCGTCAACCCGCTCGTCTTTCAGGAAAATCTCTACGAAGCCAACGCCAACAGCGATTATCACGGACTGATGTTCGAAGCCACCCATCGCGCCAGCCGCCGCGCCACGCTTCACTTTAATTACACTTTCGCCAAAGCCATCGACGAAACCACTGACTTCAACTCCGATTTCCAGCCCAACGATCAAACCAGCCGCCGCGCCGAACGCGCTCTCTCCAGCTTCGACCAACGCCATAAAGTGGTCTTCTATGCGGTACTGCAAACCCCGGAAACGACCAACAAATTCTGCGCCGATTTCCTCTTCACTCCCATCGTTCGCTACTCCAGCGCCAGGCCCTTTAACCTCCTCGCCGGCACCGAGCTCAATAACGACCGTCACAATACCACCGATCGTCCCTTCTTCGCCGGCCGCAACACCGGCATCGGCCCATCCTTCGCGACGTTTGACATGCGCGTTTCCCGCCGCTTTTCCGCCGGCGAAAACAAGAAGATCGAACTCATGTTCGAGGCCTTCAATCTCCTCAACAATCTGAACTACACCACCGTCAACAACGTCGTTGGCAACATCAGCGGGCCCTTCAATCTCAAGGGCCGCGATGACCGCACCCCCAGCGAGCCGCTAGGCTTCACCGCCGCCGCCGATCCGCGCCGTATCCAACTCGGTGTGCGATTCTCGTTCTAATGCGCCTGTTCCGTATTCGCTGATGATCTCTGGCTCCGCAACGGCAAAATCTGGACGGCCTCCGGCCCAGCCCTAGGCCCTCCCAGTTGGGTGCAGCCATTCAAAATGCACCTTCCTAACATGGCGCTAAAGAAGACGTAGTTGACCAGGCACGGAATCATTCTTTACTGGGGCGCCGCGAGGTTCCGGAATTGGCGGGCTGTGCCGCCGATGGCGCCAGCAAACTGGAAGCGATCAAAAATGTCGAACTCGCGATCACCCAATGGATCGCCACAGCCCGCGAACTCGGTCGCGAGATTTCCGAACCCAAAGGCCGCCTGCTTTTCGCCTGATTAAACATTTCCGCCACAAATTGTCACTCGCCCAACTTTCCCGCGCCAGTCTCCGTCTTAAAATGGAAGCCTGGAGAGTTTGTTGATAAATTTTTTCCTCCCCGCCCTAACCGCCGCCGCGGCCCAGCCCAGCCTGTGGTCTCTGGTTAGTACCTCAAAGCCCATTTCCATGGCCGTGCTGCTGCTCCTGGTTTCGGCCAGTTGCTTCTCCTGGGCCATCATTTTCACCAAATGGTCCCGCCTTCGCAAAGCCCGCGATGAGAACCGCAAGTTCCTGAAAGCCTTTCGCAAGGCCAACGGTTTCGACACAATCACCGCGGCCTGTGAACAATTCGCGGCCGCCCCCCTCGTCACGGTCTATGACTTCGGTCACGCCGAGGTCGAGCGCCAACTCCGGGCCAAGCAAAATCTCACCAACCGCGCCGCCGTCGAACGCAGCCTCCAAATTGCCGCCGGCGAAGAAATCGCCCGCCTGGAAACGAACATGAGCTGGCTCGCAACCACCGCGGCCATCACGCCCTTCGTGGGCCTCTTCGGCACCGTATGGGGCATCATCGACGCGTTCCAGGCGCTCACAGGCGCGGGCGCAGCCAGTCTCCGCGCCGTTGGTCCGGGCATCGCCGAAGCGCTCATCGCTACCGCCATGGGCCTCTTCGCCGCCATCCCCGCGGCCATTTTCTATAACTACTTCGGCTTCCTCATCCGCGACATCAGCGCCAAAATGGAAGATTTCGGCCTGGAATTCATGAACCTCATCGAACGCGTCTACGAGGCTTAACCCATGGCATTCTCCCTGAAGCGCGGCGGTCGCGGACGGCGGGGCGGCTACGACTCCCTCGCCGAAATCAACATCATTCCCCTCGTCGACGTCGTCCTCGTCCTCCTCATCATCTTCATGCTCACCGCCCATGTCATGGAGTTCGGTCTCGAAGTCGACGTTCCCAAGGTCCGCCAGATCCGCAACTCCTCCGAAGAACTTCCTGTCGTCTCCATTTCCAAAGACGGCGAAATGAAACTCAACGAGAAAGACGTCAATATTAATGACGTGAGCAATGAAGTGAAAAAACGCTTCCCCAAGCAAAAGGCCGTCTACGTCCGCGCTGACAAAGCCACTCCGTGGGACCCAATCGCGCAAGTCGTCAGCGAACTCGGCCAAGCCAAACTCGACGTCCGCATGGTCACCCAACCCGTTGACGAAGCCTCCCGCCGAAAATGAGCACCACCGTCCAGCGCGAAGAGAATCTCAAAACCGGCGCAGCCGCGTCCTTCGCCCTGCACGCGGTTATCGTCGGCTTCGCCATTTTCTGGGGCTATGTCAACTTCGGTCCCCGCGACGTCTGGGGCGACCCCAACGCCATTCCCGGCGCCGGTTTCGCCGTGACCCCGGTTGACAGAATTCCCCTTCCCTCCCGCAATGCCCGGCCCAATCCCAAGGCGGACGACTCCGAATCGGAAGTCGAGAAAGCCGAGAAAAAGGACCGCGACCGCGATAAAGTCCGCAAGGAAGATCCCGACGCCGTCGCTCTTAACAGCAAAGATAAAAGACGCCCCAACGAGCGGCAAACCAGCCGCTACCAGTACCGCTCTTCCGAGGAACTTCGCAAAAACCAGCTCCGCACCACCGTCCCCCAGGCGATGTCCAATCCCCTGTACGGCACCGTCGGCGCAGGCGGCGTCGGCGTTGGAACCGGAACCCCTTTTGGCAACCGCTTCGGCGCCTATGCCGATCTCCTGCGGCGCCGCATCTCCGAAAAATGGCGCACCAACGACGTTGACCCTATGGCCCGAAACGCCAAACCCGCCATCGTCAGCTTCGATATTCTCCGCAACGGTGAAGTACGATACGTGAAGATAGTTCAGTCCAGCGGCATCGCCACACTCGACTACTCCGCCCGCCGCGCCGTCATCGAAGCCGCTCCTCTCCCAGAATTGCCGCGCGAGTTCGACCGCGATTCGGCCAACGTTGAATTCACCTTCCAACTACAGCGATGAAAAACATAATATTCTCACTCCTCACCCTCGCCGTCGTCCCCGTACAGGCATTCGCCCAGCAGCGCCCCGATATCATCGGCGTCATCATGGGCTCGCAGAAAGCCGTTATCGCCGTTCCCGACATGCGCGGCGCAGGGCGCGCCTCAGGCCTCATGGACATCGTCAACGGTACTCTTTTCCGCGATCTCGAAGACGCCGCTATCTTCAAGATGGCGCCCAAAAGCATGTATCCCACCCGTGTTCCGCAACAGCCGCAGGAGTTCCGCAAGCCGCTCCAATACGATCCCACCAATCGCAACGCCGCCCCCTGGCTCCAGGACTGGTCCGACCCGCCCGTCAACTCCGATTACCTGGCCTTCGGCTATGCCGCCGAACAGGATAACCAGATCGTCCTTTTCGGCTGGCTGTTCAACGTTCGCCAACCGGAAGTCGCCGCCGCCCAGGTTCTCGGCAAAATCTACTTCGGACCGATCGACGAAACCGGCGCCCGCAAAGTCGCCCATGAGTTCGCCGCCGACATCCTTAAACAGTTCGGCGTAGAATCCCTCGCCGGCTCAAAAGTCTACTTCGTCTCCAATCGCAGCGGCAGCAAAGAGATCTGGTCGATGGATTACGACGGCGCCAGCCAGAAACAAATCACCAGCTACAAGTCGATTTCCACCATGCCCAGCGTCTCCCCGGACGGTTCTCGCATCGCTTTTACCAGTTGGGCCATGGGTCAGCCACAAATATTAGTACATTCTTTGGAGACCCTCCGCCGCATCCCTTTTCTCAATCCCAGGGCCGGTACAAACCAGAATGCGTCCTACACCGCCGACGGCAAACAGATTGCGTTTTCCTCATCTGCAAGCGGGTTTTCGCAGATTTACATGGCTAACGCCGATGGCTCCGGAGTCCGCCGTTTATCCAATTCCCGCGCCGTCGAAGTCGAGCCGAAAATCAATCCAAAGACAGGAAATGAGATTGTTTTTGTTTCCGGAAGAGGCGGCGGCTCCCCGCAAGTGTATAGAATGAATAGTGACGGCGCGGATGTTCAGCGCCTAACCACCGGGGAAGGGCAAGCCACGAATCCGTCCTGGAATCCGCAGGGTACTCATATTGCCTTTGCGTGGACGAGAGGATATGATCCCGGCAATTTCAATATTTTTGTGATGGATGTCAACACACGCGAATTCGTTCAGCTCACCAGCGGCGCGGGCCGAAACGAGAACCCTGTCTGGGCTCCGGACGGAAAGCATATCGTGTTCTCATCCGACCGGGGCGGGCGCGGCCAAATTTGGACGATGCTCGCCGATGGCACTCAACTTCGACAACTCACCTCGGCCGGAATTAACGAAAAACCGGCTTGGTCTAAGTAGCACAAGGCGCGAAATCGCCAGCAATAATCAGTATTCCGGACACAATAATTTTTAGGAGGCCGAAACCAGGATGACTACCAATAAAGCCAGCGCTCTCACGTTGGCTCTCTGTCTGAGCTTTTTCGCGGCAGGGTGTAAGAAGAAGGTGCCTGCGCCGCCGCCCCCGGCTGCTCCGCCGAAGGCCGCGGCGCCAACGCCCAAGCCTGTCGTCGCCAGACCCATCGTGAAGTTCTTCACCGCCGAGCCTTCCACCATTGAGCGTGGCCAGGCCTCGTCGCTCAAGTGGGAAGTGACCGGCGCCGAAACCGCCAGCATCAATCAGGGGCTGGGCGTCATCGGCACAGCCGCTGCCGGCGGCTCAACGCCCGCCGTTATTTCCGGTAATCGCTCGGTGTTCCCCAGCAACACCACGACTTACACGCTGACCGCCAGCAACTCCGGCGGCACAGTCACCGAGGCGGTAACTGTGAACGTCACCGCGCCGCCGCCGGCGGCTAAAGCGACCCCGACTCCCTCGCCCCGCGCCACTTTCGGCGAGGTCATTGCCCGCGAAATCCAGGATGCCTTATTCGACTTCGACAAGTCCGATATCCGGGAGGACGCCCGCAACAGCCTCACCCAGAACTCCGACAAGCTGAAGACCATCTTCCGCGATTACCCGAACGGCACCGTGACCATCGAAGGCCACGCCGACGAACGCGGCTCGGCCGAATATAACCTTGGCCTCGGTGACCGCCGCGCCATCGCCGCCAGGGAATTCCTCGTTCAACTCGGTGTCTCCGCTGACCGTCTCCGTACTCTTAGCTACGGTAAGGAACGGCCGCAGTGTACCGACAACAGCGAAACCTGCTGGCAGAAAAACCGCCGCGCCCACTTCACAGGGCAGTAATGCCCGCCAACCGCTAACCAGCCACGGGGACGAAGTTCGCTTCGTCCCCGTTCTGTTAGGCCACGATCCTATGAAGCACTACCTCACCCTTCTCCCCATTCTCTTTCTCTCCGCCTTTCCGGCCTTTTCCCAAAAAGAAAAGATCGCCGAAATCCAGCGCGACGTCCTGCTCATGCAGGATCAGATCCGCTCGCTCCAGCGTTCCCAGGACGAGAAGATGGCGGCACTCCAAGTCCTCGTTCAACAGATTCTCGACTCCGCCAACAAGGCCAACACCGCCGTCGCCGTCCTCGATTCCGCCATGCGCGACCGCCTGAAAGAACAGGAAAAGCTCCTCGTCGCCCCCATCGCCGGCGTCGGCGCCAAAGTCGACACCATGGCCAATGATTTCGCCGGTGTGCGCGAATCGGTCGCCGATCTCTCCTCCCGCATGGGCAAGCTCCAAAATCAAATCGCCGATATCAACAGCGCCATCAAGATCCTTGCCGCTCCCCCCGCCCCGCCGCCTTCCGCCGTGCCGCCCGCCGCAGCCAACCCCAACGCCCCGCCCGCCGGCGTCTCCGCCGAGACTCTCTACAACGGTGCCATGCGCGATAAATCCGCCGGTAATTCCGATCTCGCCATTGAGCAATTCCAGAACTACCTGAAGTGGTTCGGCAACACCGATCTCGCTCCCAACGCCCAATACTACATCGGCGAAATCAAGTACCTTCGCGGCGATCTCGATGGAGCGCTCCTGGCCTTCGATACTCTCCTCGAAAAATACCCCGACAATCCCAAAACCTCCGACGCCATGCTCCAAAAAGGGCGCGCGCTCGTAAAGTCCGGCTTCAAGGCCGAAGCCCGCCAGGAGTTCACTTCGCTGGTCAAGAAATTCCCCACTCACGATAACGCCGCCAAAGCCAGAACCGAACTCGCCGCGCTCAACAGCCCTGCCCGCGCACCTGCCCGCGCCACCAAGAAAAAATGATACGCTGGGCCATTCTCCTCTCCGCCGCCACGCTCTTCGCCGGTGACTTCCCTCGCTCCCTGGAAGCCTTTCGAGGCAAAACTCCGAAGCTCGATGGCATAATTGCGAACGGCGAATACGCCGACGCCACCACGTTTGCCGGAGTCAAAGGCACCTGGATCTCCACCTTCTCCCCCGTTACCGATGACAAGGACCTCGCCCTCAAAGGCTACGTCAAACACGACGGCAACCGCCTCTATTTCGCCTTCGACGTTACCGACGACGTCCTCTACGGCATCGATACCCCCCGCTGGGTCCCCGCCGAAAACCCCAAGACGCACGATCTCACTCGCGAAGGCTTCCCCTGGTTCGGCGACGAGATGGAAATTCTCATCAACGCCACAAATACCTATGCGACCCCCGAACAGAACGCCGCCGGCAATGGCCAAAGTTGGCAGATGGTCTGCAATTTAACCAAGTCCCGCCTCGGCGGCATCGGCAAGGGTGGCCTTCTTGAAGGCGAGCCCCGCAAGGAACTCACCGCCTGGAACAACTACCAACGCTGGATCACCAGCCACGCCATGGACTGCGCCGCCAAACCGAAACCCGGTGGCAAGGGCTACGTCATCGAGTGGGCCATCAGCTTCGATCCCTGCCTCGAAGTCAGCCCCGGCGTTTTCTACAACATCAAAATGGGTGACCGCGCCATGGGCCTCAACATCGCCCTCGGCGACATCGACGAAAAGGAGCGAGGCCAAGGCAACTTCGCCAACTTCCATCACGAAGACTGGTTCGCCGGCACGCCCAAAGGCCGCACGCGCCTGAAAGAATGGGGAACATTGTGGATCCGATCAGCAGCATTCAACCAGAAGAACGCGCCCCGCTAGTTACTTATGAAGACGTGGCCGGCCGCCTCGAACTCGCCCTCACTCGCCCCAATCTGAACGAGGAGGAAGTCGACGCCGCCTGCCGCAAAGCCCTTGTTTACGGCCTCGGCGCCGTCGTCGTCCGTCCCAGCGATGTCGACATGGCCGCTCGCATTCTCGGCAACTCGCACGTCGCCCTCGCCAGCGTCGCCGGCTTCCCCCACGGCTCTTCCAACACCGGTACAAAGCTATACGAAGGCCGCGACCTGCTCCGCCGAGGCGTTAAGGAAGTGAATCTCGTCATCAACTACGGCAAGATGCTTTCCCGCCAGTTCCAGCACGTCGAGACCGAAATTCTGCAAATGAGCGAAAGCTGCCAGCAATCCGAGGCCATCTTGAAACTCGTCTTTGAAAGCGCTTATCTCGCTGAAGACCTCAAGAACATCCTCTGCAAAATGGGCAAACGCACGGATTCGCACTTCATCGAAACCGACGATGCCGCCGACCTCCCGCAACTCAAGTCCATCTGCAAAGACGTCTTGAAGCTCAAAGTTTCCGGCCTCTCCACGCTCGACAAATTCCAGGAAGCCTACACCGCCGGTGCCGAGCGATACGGGACAACCGACCCCTTCGCCATCGCCAACGAGTGGAAGCAAATCCTAGCCGCCCGCGAAGCCGCCGCTAAACAAGCCCAGCTCGAAACTCCTTCTAGTCCATAGCCGCTTGCCGCCTGTAGTCGCGCGCAAACTCCACCAGCGCTTCTCCATTCGCCGCGACATTCCCCCGATTGCGCGCATTGTCCCCATGCCGTGATTGCCTCAATCCCTGTGCTTACTCCGCCAGCGCGGGTCCTAAAGAACGCGCTATATCCATGCGGTCCTCGCCCGGCAATAACCCCCGCGCCACCCAACCTTTGGCACGGTTTGAGTGAGGTGGGCTAGAAGGCGGTTTGGTAAAATATGAGCGGAGGTTGGAAATGCAATGCTAGCCGGGGTTCGAGTAGAGGGAGCCGCATGGCTTGGTGTTAGAGGTCCCCTGGTAGACCCTGGAAACGAATGGGCCACCGAGGTCGTCTAGTAAATGACGATTCAGTGCCTAAAGGTTCCAGTGTAAATTTACGAAAGGAGGTGTATGATGGTGAGCGTGAAAACCGCACTTCGTTGTTTGAAGTCTCGTTTTTTTTGGGATGGGTTTGAAGCTGTATTCAACTTGCGTCCTCCGCGCGAGCATCGGAGAATCGCAGGCGAGATCGCCCAGGATCTAAATCGCTCGATAGAATTAGACTCCAGCCATCACATCTATGAAGTGTGGCTGGAAGTCGGCAAGCAGATCGAAGGGGCAG
>SHUN01000103.1 GCA_009697495.1 Bryobacterales bacterium
TTGATGCCCCAAACGGCGAAGTATCTAAAAGTCAACGCGCACGACCCGGAGCAAAACGTGGAAGGCGGCGCGCGCCTCCTCGATACTTTGGTCAAGCGTTACGAATCCCGCCGTAATGGCTTGGCCCTTGCTCTAGCCGCCTACAACGCCGGCCCCGGCGCTGTTGACCGGTTTGGCGGCATTCCGCCGTTCAAAGAGACGCGCCATTATGTGCAAAAAGTCATTCGCCGGTTTAAAGAGCTCGTCCGAGAGCCTTGACATGCGGCGCGCATTCTTCCGATTCAGATCCCTAATGTACCGGACGAATTACGCCGTTCGGACATTGATGCCCTCATAGCGCTCGTATTCGATTATCTTGTCTCTACGAATGAGGATTCGCGGAAAAAGACTTCTCGCTCCATGCGCCAAGCTGCCGCGCGAGATGACCGCCTACGTCGCCCTCGCCGAAGTGCTCGACGTCCCGATCCTGACCCGCGCCCGCATCGAAGTCGTCTGAACCGTTATCCTTAAAGTTCTACATGGCAAAGATTGAACGGGCTCTGCTGAGCCTCACCGACAAGTCCGGCGCCGTCGAATTCGCACGGGCCCTCCGCGAACTCGACATCGACCTTATCTCCACTGGCGGCACCGCGAAACTCCTCAAAGACGCCGGCATCGCCGTCTATGACGTCAGCGAAGTCACCCACTTTCCCGAAATGCTCGATGGCCGTGTCAAGACCATCCACCCCAATATCGCCGGCGGCATCCTGGCCATGCGCTCCAAACCGGAACACATGGAAGCCCTGGAACAACACGCGATTCCCACCATCGATCTCGTCGCCGTCAACCTCTACGCCTTCGAAAAGATCGCCGCTAATAAAGACGCGACTGTCCCCGAACTGATCGAAAACATCGACATCGGCGGCCCCACCATGATCCGCGCCGCCGCCAAGAACTGGCAGGATGTCGCTGTCGTCACCAGCCCCGCCGACTACCCTGCGCTGCTCGCCGAACTCAAGGCCAACGCGGCCTCCCTCTCCCGCGAAACGCACTGGAATCTCGCTGTGAAGGCCTTTCACACCACTGCCGCCTACGACCGCGCCATCGCAAACCGTCTGGCCGATATCACCGCCGACGGCGACGGATTCAACGACGTTCAGCTTGATCTTCCCCGCACGCTCGATCTCCGCGTTCCCCGCGTCCTCGACATGCGTTACGGAGAAAACCCCCATCAGAAGGCCGCCCTCTATGCCGCCGGATCCATCGGAGTCGCTGGCGGTCAACAGCTCCAGGGCAAGGAGCTCAGCTACAACAACCTCGTCGATCTGGACGCCGCCTGGCAGCTCGTCAGCGAATTTGACCAGCCCGCCAGTGTCATCATCAAGCACACCAATCCCTGCGGCTGCGCCGAACAGGCAACCCTCGCCGAAAGCTATCGGATGGCATTTGAAGCCGATCCCGTCTCCGCCTTCGGCGGCGTGCTCGCCTTCAATCGAAGCGTGGACGCGGAGACGGCCCACGAGATCGTGAAGACCTTCATTGAAGCCATCGCCGCGCCCGATTTCGACACGGCCGCCATCGAAATCCTCGCCGCCAAAAAGAATCTCCGGCTCGTGAAAGTGAAGTCCGTCGAGGACGCCTTCGTTGTCAAAAGCATTAGCGGCGGCTTTCTTGTACAAACACCGGATAACGCCAGTCTGGACCGCGCCGCGGCAAAGGTTGTTACCGATCGCCATCCAACCGAAGAAGAATGGCGCGGCCTCGCCTTCAGTTGGAAAGTGGTGAAACACGTCAAGTCCAACGCCATCGTCTACGCCCGCGAAGGGCAGTTACTTTCCGCCGGCGCCGGCCAGATGAGCCGCGTTTTTTCCGTGGAAATTGGCGCGAAGAAGAGCGTGTTGCCGCTGGCCGGGTGCGTTCTCGCTTCCGATGCGTTTTTCCCTTTTCCAGACGGACTCGAAGCCGCCGCCGCCCATGGAGTTACCGCCGTCATTCAACCCGGCGGCTCCGTCAAGGATCCCGAGGTGATCGCCGCCGCCAATCGTTTGGGCGTCGCCATGGTCCTCACCGGCGTTCGGCACTTCCGGCATTAAGGTTACAATGCACCAAGAACCACGCCGCATCCCCGGCCGCTACGTCGTCTACTTCATGATCGCCTTCGCCATCTTCTGCGCGGCGTTCGCGACGTGGGGCATTCGCGCCATGAAAAAACTTCCGCGCCCGCCGGGGAAGCGGACCGGATCCCCGTTCGGTTAGCGCCGCGCCAAAGTGGTTCCGGTCCCGATGCCACCAAATAGCAACCAATTCTGCTATTGTTACTGAAAAGATTAAACTGGTGATCGCGCCGCGTCGCCAGGCGTTTGCATTCGCGCCGCGTGCTTCGCCCGTTCTCGCGTATACCCGCTGGAGGTACGTCATGCTAAATCGAATCCCGCTCATCGCCACAGGAATTTTGCTTGTGTTCTTCGGTCCAACTTTGATTGGACAGGTTGATTCGACGCCTGTCCGGGAATTGATCGCCGGGGAAATTAAAGAAGTGAGAGCGGCCATCCCGGCTCTCTCCGCCCACCGCCAGTGGACTCTAGGGATTGCGGGCGCAATCTTCTTTCTGGGCCTGATTTTCGGGCTCGTGGAGAAAACACGGCACGAAAACGAGGAGCGCCCGAGAACGCGGTTCCGTTGGAAAAGCTGGGGCATCATCGCGATAGGGATTCTGATTTCGTGCCTTACGTGGTGGCTCAATAACGGGTTCAAGGGCGACCACCGCGCCTATGAGAGGGCTGCCATTCAGGCTGACGACCTTCACAAGAGAATGTCGACGCAGGCGTCGGTATTTGCCAGCAGAAACTTCAAAGATTTCGATGATATGAACACGTTCCTTCAAAAATCCTACGAGCCGCTGCAAAACGAATGGAACGGATTGAAGAAGGATGTACTCGGTGTCAGCTCGCTTATCCCCGCCTTGGCGATTGTCCGGGCGGGAGCTAACCCGCAATGGGCGGCTACGGGAATCGGGGACTGTAACGTCCTCTCGCAATCCGAGACAAACTCCCGTATCGCGGCCACTGAGATTCTGGCGGGTAACCTGCGGCGTGCGGTCTCGGCCCCGTTTGAGGATCTGCAACGCCTTCGTACCTTCGCGGCAAAATATGGATCCGTTTCACAGTATCGCGACGGCAAGGGAACGGCATTTCGCACGGAGATGACACTCAGTTCACTCTTCGCCAGGCAAGCCGGAATTACTTCGTATCTGGCCGCCGGGCGCCAAACGCAGGTCCAAACGGCCAATATGGAAGGGCGCCCTAATCCCCCCCGGCAAACCAGCGCGACGAAGCTGGGGACGCAAGAAAGGGACGGATTCATTGAACGCGCCGTTCTCATACCGTTGGGCGGCGGACCCGTGATTCTGAAGGCGGCGGA
Organism: Bryobacterales bacterium; assembly: GCA_009697495.1. Lineage (GTDB taxonomy): Bacteria > Acidobacteriota > Terriglobia > Bryobacterales > Bryobacteraceae. The sequence continues at coordinate 3,400 of SHUN01000103.1, forward strand.
CTCAAAGAACGGCTGGTTTGTCTTTCACTTCAACGTCAGCGCCCGCAAATCGCCGACGGCCACTGTCACCTTACGTTCGGTCGAGATTCATCAGGGTGGTTCCGTCGGCAACACCCGCTGGAGTTTCGAATTTCTCAGTAACGGCAACAGGGTGCTCAGTTTGCCGGAGCAACGTTGGGACGACTCGGCGAGGCCAACCCGCTGCGCCATCGATCCAAACGCGGGATTCTCAGGGCAAGCCACTGCCGGCAAGTTCGGAATTGAGCTGACCGCCGTCGGGATCAGAACCAAAATCGGTGAGGTAGAGTAGGCTCGGCGGCGTGAGCGGTTTAAGGAAAACTGTGGCCATGAGACTACTTGTGCTTGCTTTGCTCATCGCGATCGCCCTCGCCGCCCAAGGCGTGTGGGAACGCCGGGCCGACTACCCGATCTCCGCAACCGAAGTCTCCGCCGCCGCCATCGGCGCCGTAATCTACACGCCCAGCAGCGGCCCAATTGCGGGCGCGACCTAGTCTAATCGCACCGAGGCCTTCATCCTGCCGTCAGCCAATCCGCCCGTGTTGAACGGCCGGCCGCTGAACGCCGCCAGTTATGAGCCGGAGGCCGCCGAGGGGATGCTCATGACCGTATTCGGCCGCAATCTCGCGCCCGGTCTACAGTCCTCTAGGCCCGCCACTCAGATGCTCGGCGTCCGCGCCACTCTGAACGGCGCTCCGTTGCAACTCCTCTTCGTCTCCCCTGGTCAGCTAGCCTTCCGGCTCCCCAACGGCCCCGGTTCGGGCGAATTCCGTGTTCAGCATGCCGGCGTCGAATCCGCCCCCGTTCCGCTCCGCATTGCCGGACCCGCGCGCCGTGGCATCTTCTCTCTCAGCATGGACGGCAAAGGCCCCGGCGCCATTCTCCCCGCGTCGATCCGGCGGGGCGGCGCAGTCGAGATTTATTGCACCGGTCTCGGTGCGACGCTCCCGCCCGCCGAAGGGCTGGAGCGGACGCGGATCATTCCGCAGGTTGAAATCGAAGGGCGCGATGCCGAAGTACTCTTCAGCGATCTCGCGCCCGGCCTCTTCGGTGTGTATCAGGTGAATGCCCGCGTGCCGCTTGACTCACCCACAGGCACCGCCGTGGAGGTTCGTCTTCGCGCGGGAGGAGCCGGAATGGGAATTTCCGGGGATCCGATTTGACATCGGGCGAACGGGGTGTTTTATATTGTATGCGGGGTCATCCTTATTTAACTTAAAGGGGCTTGTTCATGGGAATTCCAAATTTCAGGCACTGGCAGGCCCGTTTGGCCACGCTGGTTTTTGCGACGCTGCTCGGGATCTTTACGATTCCGGCGGTTGCGCAGGTTTTATACACGACGATTGTCGGCAACGTGGAAGACGCCACCGGGGCCGTTGTGCCCAAGGCGAAGGTCACGATTGCCGATGCGGCCACAGGCATCAACCGCGAGGCGACGACGGATGCGGCGGGCAACTACACGATTCCGAGCGTGCCCATAGGCAGCTATGTCGTGAAGATCACCGCGAGCGGTTTCAAGACGACGACGCGGGAGGGTGTGGTGCTGACGGTGAACACCACGGCCCGCGTGAATGCGAAGCTCGAAGTGGGCGCGGTGTCTGAGCAGGTGACGGTGGAAGCCTCCGCCGTGCAACTGCAGACGGACCGCAGCGACACGAAGACGGAAATCGGGGCGAAGATCGTCACGGAGTTGCCGTTGAACCAATACCGCAACTATCAGGCGCTGATCAACCTGGTGCCCGGCGCGACGCCGTCGACGACGCAGAACTCAATCATCGATACACCGGGGCGCGCGCTGCGCACCTTCGTCAATGGCACGTCGACGAACAACAACGTGACGCGCCTGGACGGGGCCGTGAACATCAACATTTGGCTGCCGCATCATGTGGCCTATGTGGCTCCGGCGGAGACGGTGGAGAACGTGAATATAACCACCTCCTCGCTCGACGCGGAACAGGGCATGGCGGGCGGCGCGGCGATGACCGTGGCTTCGGCGAGCGGGACGAATACGCTGCATGGCGCGGCGTGGGAATACCACGAAAACCAGGACCTGAAGTCGCGCTCGTACTTTCAGCCGTCGGCGACGCCGAACGCGCTGTATAAGCTGAATATTTTCGGTGGAAAATTGAGCGGCGCGATCGTTAAGAACAAGCTGTTCTGGTTCGCGCACACCGAAGCGGCCAAGCAGTTGTCCGGCGGACAGGGCTTCTTCACGGTACCGAACGCGGCGATGCGCGCCGGTGATTTCTCCTCGCGCATCGGTACGAACGGGCAGGGGGCGATTTTCGATCCAGCCGCCGGCCTCGCCGATGGTTCGGGCCGGCAGCCCTTCGCCGGCAACCGCGTTCCGACGGCTCGCTTCAGCCCGCAGGGGCTGAAGATGCTGGCGCTGGTTCCGACACCAAACAACGAAGGCGGACAGACGGTGAACGCCGCGAACGGCGTCATTGCGAACAACCACTTCGTGAGCGCCACAGGCTCGCTGAACCGCTACAACTACGATGGCAAACTCAACTGGAACCGCAACGACAAGCACACGATGTTCGGTAAATACTCGACGCTGCGGGCGACCGCGGGCGGGGTATTTGGGCTCGGCGCGGCCGGGGGCGGCGGCGTCGGCGGCGACCCGGGTACGGGAGAAACGAGGCAGCAACTGGTGACGATCGGCACAAACTACACGATCTCGCCGACGATGCTGTTCGACGCCAACTGGGGTATGACCCGGATGGACCAGACAGTCCAGGGCGCCGACTTCGGAACCAACTTTGGCACCGATACTTTCGGTATTCCCGGCACGAATGGGCCGGACCCGCGCCAGAGCGGCCTGCCCGCTTTCAACATTAACGGTTTGAGCTCGTGGGGCCAGACGGCGACGTGGATGCCGACGGAACGCGCGGAGCGCAGCTATACGTTTACAACCAACTTGTCCATCATCAAGTCCAAGCATGAAATTCGTATGGGCTTCGACGCGGTACACCACCAGTTGAACCATTGGCAGCCGGAAACGGACAACCCCCGCGGCGCGTTCAATTTTGGCGGCGGCGTAACAGCGGTTCCTGGAGGCTTAACGGCGGTGCAGGCGAACGGTATGGCGCAGTTCCTGCTGGGCATGCCCAACAGCATGTCAAAGAGCTTGCAGTACGAGCTGATGACCACTCGCGAATGGCAGTTGGGCTGGTACTTGCGCGACCGCTGGCAGGTAAACCGGAATCTGACGTTCAACTTCGGCCTCCGTGCCGAGGCCTATCCGCTCATCACCCGTGGTGGCGGCAAAGGCGTTGAGCGGCTGGACCTCCAGACCATGAAGTTGACGCTTGGCGGGCGCGGTCCAATTCCGACCAACCCTGGTATCAGCGTGAAAACCGTGTTCCTGGCACCCCGCATCGGCATGGCGTTGCGCATAACCGACAACATCGTGATTCGAGCCGGCTACGGTATGACCATTGATCCCCTGCCGTTCTCGCGCCCGTTGCGCGGATCGTTCTACCCGATGACCATCGCGGCGACTTTCCAGCAGAACACCGGCTTCCAGAACTTCGGAACGCTGGCGACGGGCATTCCGCCGCTGCCGGTTCCGGATCTCTCGACCGGTGTCGTGGCGCTGCCGAACACGGTGGCCATCCGCAGCCCTTGGGGAAGCATCACCCGCGGCGCAATTCAATCGTGGAACTTCACGCTTGAACGGCGAGTCGGCCGGAACCTCAACGCTTCGTTGGGCTATGTCGGAACCAAATCGACCAACGTGCTGGGTGATCGCGACGTGAACTCCAATGCGCCGGGCCTGGGCAACAACGGTCGTCCGTTCTTCGCCTCCACCGGACGCGGCATCGCCATTAACATGTGGGACGGCTGGATGAGCTCCCACTACCACGGCCTGCAAAGCAGCCTACGCGGCAACGTGACCAAGGACTTGTTTGTGCAGGGTGCCTACACCTGGTCCAAAGCCATCAACATGACCGACGAAGATGGCTGGGTGAGCACGGTTTGGAACTGGGGACCGGTGATCAATCGCAATAGCGCGACGGCCGGCTATGACCGTACCCAGGTATTCCAGATGGGCTATGTTTATCAGTTGCCTGTCGGCAAGGGCAAGGCGTTGATGAATACCTCCAATAAGGCGGCGAACCTAATCCTGGGCGGCTGGCAGACGGGTGGCATTTATTACGCCTACTCCGGCACGCCGTTCACGGTGACGGCCGATGGCACACGGCTGGCTTCGGCCGGCAACCTGCAAACGGCGGATCAAGTGGGCGATTTCAAGTACCTTCATGGGGCGGGCAGCAATACTCCGTACTTCGCAGGGAGCAACTTTGCCAACCCGACGGCGGTACCGGGATCGCCCATCCGCTTCGGCACCACTGGACGCAACCGTTTCCGTGGACCGGGAGTGGCAAGTTTGGACTTCAACCTGATCAAGACGTTTGAACTGACCGAACGGCTGAACGTGCAGTTCCGCGCGGAAGCGGCGAACCTGACGAACACCCCGCGGTTCGGCAATCCGGGATCGAACGTCGATGGCGGAAACTTCGGCATCATCACGGGCTCGGGCGGCGAACGGCAACTCCGTTTCGGCGTTCGCGTGGCGTTCTAAACTGGTAGGTTGATAACCGCGACACAACTCGGGCGCTGGCTTCGGCCAGCGCCCGTTTTCTTTTTACTTTTATCCTGTTGGGGACAGTTGGCAGAAGAGGGGCAGCGGCGGCTATCGGTGGGGGACTTCGCCGGAGCGGTTCCGATCTACGCCGAATTGGTGAAGCAGTCGCCAGCGAATCCGGGGTGGAAGCTCAACCTGGGGATCGCGCTGCATATGGCGGGGCGGGATAAAGAGGCCGTTGTGCCGTTGTCGGCGGCGGCAGGGGCGATGCCGCAGGCCTTTCCGGCTCATGCCTTGCTGGGGACGTCGTTGATGCGTCTGGGGCAGGCGGCAAAGGCTGTGGTCCCGTTGCAGCGGGCGGTGGCGATGAAGCCTTCCGATCCACAAGGCAGGCGGATGCTGGCGGAGGCGTTTTTGCAGTCGGGGCAGCCGAAGT
>SHUN01000104.1 GCA_009697495.1 Bryobacterales bacterium
CCGGTTTCCATCAGAAATTGCGCGTGCTCCGGCGACAGGCGCTGGAGTTTGTCCAGGATCGCGCCGTTCTCCGCCGTCCTTCCCGCCAGAAAGAGGTGGACCTCAACCGCTTGGCCCGTCGCTTTTTCCCGGGCGACAAACGTCTTGATGCCGTCGTTTCGCAGTTCCGCGAGAATTTCGTATTTTTCTTCGAAGCTCATAATCGCTCAACCCGTTCCGTGGAAGTAGCTTATCACGGCGGCTCTAAAAGCCGCATTCACAAAACCACTGAGGCGGCACGCGGATTCACATGGGGAATTCCGTCACCGCCTTACTATTTCCCCACACTAGCAAGTTGAGAGCGCTGTGGTAGAGTAAATCGTGCCAGGAAGCGGAAAAGGGCGGGATTTTATTCGCCGAAACCGCGTTAGGGATTAAGCGCATGAAACAGCTTTCGCGCGTCGTGTGGTCGGAGGGGATGTACCTTGGGCCTCATCATTTTCAGGTACAGGGCCGATACTTCGAGGATTCAATCCGGTTTGCGACCTCGTCCCTATGGTTCGAACCATGGGGGCTGGTCGGCTGCGAACTCGATTCCGAAGCCCTGATTAACGGGACGCTATCCGTGCTCCATGCCCGGGGAATATTCCCGGATGGCTTGCCATTCCACATGCCGCAGCACGACACGCTGCCCCCCACTCGCAATATCGCCGGCGAATTTCCCATGACGCGCGACCGCGTCACCGTCTACCTCACCATTCCCTCCCGCCGCGAAAATGGCCTCAATTGCCTGCCGTCCGAAGAGGCCGGCTCCCAGTCCGTCCGCTTCATCGCCGAGAACCAGCTGCTCTTCGACGAAACCACCGGCCGCGACGAAAAGGGCGTCCGGCTGGGCCGCAAGAACATCCGCCTCGCGCTGGATCTGGAAAACCCCGATCCCAACGCCAGTCTCGCCATCGCCCGCGTCATGCGCGACGGCACAGGTAACTTCGTCTTCGACCCCACTTTCGTTCCTCCCTGCGTTCAGGTCGCCGCCAGTGAACGCGTCCTTGGCATCCTGCAGCGCCTCGTCGACATCCTCGACGACAAAAGCCGCTCCCTCGGCCGCGGTAAGAGCGGCAGCGCCAGTCTCTGGTCGGAATACTCCACTTCCGAAATCGCCACTTTCTGGATGCTGCACAGCGTCAACTCCGCCATCGCGCCGCTCCGCCACCAGTTGAAAGTCAAGCGTGGCCACCCGGAAGAACTCTACAGCGAACTGGCCCGCCTCGCCGGTGCCCTCTGTACCTTTTCTATCGATCATCATCCCAACAAAATCCCGCTTTATAATCATCGCGAGTTGGACAAAACGTTTGAGGACCTCGACGTTCTCATTCGACTCCTGCTGGAGACGATGCTTCCCACGCAGTTCATTCAGATTCCATTGGAAAAAACCGCCGACTACTTCTACCACGGCCTGATTACGGATCAGCGTGTTCTCAATCCCTCTAAATGGATTCTCAGCATCCGATCCACCGCCATGGAAGCCGATATCATCCGCAAAACGCCTCAAATCGCCAAACTTTGTTCCGTCGCGTTTGTTCCCAGACTCGTCGAGCGCGCCCTTCCCGGTTTACCGCTGATTCACCTTCCCGTCGCCCCGTCGGCGATCCGCTCCCGCGTCGACGCGCAGTATTTCACCATTACCTGCAAAGGGCCCTGCTTCGAAAGCATTTCGCAGACCCGGCAAATCGGCCTCTACATCCCCGGCGACCTTCCGGATCCCAAACCGGAACTCTACGTCATCGTAGAATCTTAATTCCGCAGCATTTTTTGATCTGAGGAGAGCATGCAACCCAACGCTGCCAATACCGCCGCCCCCGCCGCATTCGGCTCCGAACGCCGGGCCGAAAATCTCGCCTGGGTCTTCCAGGAAGTCTTTACCGTCATCGAGCGGATGCGCTCCAACCGGCAACCCGTTTCGGACGCCAACGCATTCCGGCACCAGGTCCGCGAAGCCATCAAAGCGGCCGATCAGGAGGCTAAGAAGCGCGGCTACGATCCCGAAGAAACCAAGCTTGCCATCTTCGCCGTCATCGCCTTCCTTGACGAATCCATTCTCAATCTGCGCCTCCCCGTCTTTGCCGATTGGCCGCGACAGCCCATGCAGGAGGAGTATTTCGGCCACCACATCGCCGGCGAAATTTTCTTCCAGCATCTGCAAAAACTGCTCACCATGAACGATTCGCAGTCGCTCGCGGATCTGCTGGAAGTCTTCCAACTATGCCTTCTGCTCGGTTTCATGGGCCGCTACAGCCTCGGCAGCCGCGGCGACCTGCAGCCCATTCTTCAGTCCACCGCTGACAAAATCCACCGTATCCGCCGCACCAGCATCGCCATCTCGCCCAATGGAATGCTCCCCGCCCTCGGCCCCATCGACGCCACCGGTAATGACCCGTGGGTGAAGCGCTTCGCCATCATGGCCGCCGTTTGCCTCGTCCTCACCGCCGGCCTGTACGTGACCTATTACTACCTGCTTTCCAACGGCATCAGCAGCCTTTCTTCGCTGGCGCGCGGTCGTTAAGAAATTTAGGAGCCACACTCATGTTGCATATCGCGCTCGTTATTCTCTGCCTCCTGGTCTGGATTGGTATCGCCGTTGGGCTTGCCTTCCTCATCCCACTCTCCGGCGCCACCTTCTGGATCTTTATCGGCATCTTGAGCCTCGTCGGGATCATCGGCGCCGGCGTCTATCTCTGGCTTCGTTCGAAGCAACCCGCCCGCCCCGGCGCCAATAGCGGCGATCCGGAGATCGACGCCTTATGCAAGGACGTCGATTCCAAACTAGCCGTCTCCAAAACCTCTCAGGGCGCTAAGATCAACAACCTCCCGCTCGTGTTCCTGTTAGGCGAAAACGGCAGCGTCAAAACCACCTCGCTGATGAACAGCGGACTCGAACCCGAACTCGTCTCCGGCCTCGTATACCAGGGCGCCGACATCATGCCCACGCGTCTGGCCAACGTCTTCCTCGCCCGGCAGACGCTTTTCATGGACGCCTGCGGCGGCTTCATGAATGACGCCAACCGCTGGAGGAGCCTTGTCCGCCGCCTCGCGCCCGGCAAATTGAAAAGCGTCGTCGGCGCCAAAGCCCAATCCCCCCGCGCCGCCGTGGTCGCCTTCGACGGCGAGACCTTTTTTCGACAGGGCGGCAATGAAACTTCCACCGTCGTCGCCCGCAGGCTCAATGAACGCCTCGTCGAAATTTCTTCTGAGCTCGGCATCCGCGTCCCCGTCTATGTTCTCTTTACCCGCATGGATCGCATGTCATTCTTCCTCGATTTTGCCCGCAATATCGGCAATGAAGAAGCGCTCCAAATTTTCGGCGTCACTCTCCCCATCGTCCCCGCCGGCGTCGGCGGCATTTACTCCGAAGACGAAACCCGCCGCCTTACCGAACAGTACAGCCTCCTTACTCATTCCCTTTGCGACCAGCGCCTGCTGCTGCTGCCGCGCGAAAATGACCCCGCCAAACTCCCCGGCGCCTACGAGTTCGCCCGCGAGTTCACCAAGCTCCGCCGCCCCCTCGTCCAGTTCCTCGTCGATCTCTGCAAACCCAGCCAGCTCCGCACCTCTCCCTTCCTTCGCGGTTTCTACTTCTCCGGCGTCCGCCCCATCGTGATCGACGATTCCGCCGGCCTTCAGTCCGCCCGCCAACAGCACCAGCCTGCTATCGACCCCGGTGCCGCCGGCGCTACCAGAATCTTCAAAATGGGCCCCGGCGGTTCCATGGGCCAGCAGGGCGGCCCCAGCTTCACGCCCCAAGTCGGAGCCACCCGCAAGGTGCCCCAGTGGACCTTCCTCGGCCGCCTGTTCAACGATGTCATTCTCAACGATCGCGAAGCGCAGGTTGCATCGAGCTCCAGCACCAAAACGTCCATGGTCCAGCGCATCCTCCTCGGCGTCGCCGCCGCGCTCGCGTTGTTCGCCCTCCTCGGCTTCACCGTCAGTTACTTCGGCAACCGGACGCTGGAAAATGATGCTCTCGATAACGCCCGCGGCATCGCCAGCGTCAACATCACCGACCCGAACGCCCTCCCCGACAAAGCCTCCCTGGAAAAACTCGAAGCCCTTCGCCAGACGCTGGAAAACCTCGACAACTACAAAGTGAACGGCGCTCCCTACAAGCTCCGCATGGGTCTCTACTCCGGCAACGATATGTATCCGCACGTCAAGGAAATCTGGTGCCAGAAGTTTAATCAGACCCTCCTCGGCTCCACCCACAGCGGCATCCAGCGTATGCTGAAAAATCTCCCCTTCGCCCCCCAGCCCACCGACGATTACGGCACCTATTTCGGCGCCCTCCGCACGTACCTTACTCTCACGGTCTATCCCGACAAGTCCACCAGGGACGTCACTGCCGCCGCGCTCTTCAACGCCTGGTCGGCCAACCGCGACGTCGCCGACCGCGCCCAGCTTGCGCGCGCTCAGTTCGATTTCTACGCCGACTACCTGCGCAACTCCGGCGGTTGCCCCCTCGCTTTCGATGCCGACGCCGCCACCCGCGGCCGCAACTTCCTCGCCAAGTTCGAAGGCGTCGACAGCATCTATCAATCCATGCTCGCCGCCGCCAACAAAGCCAACAAGCCCGTCAACTTTAACCGCGATATCAAAGGCTCCGAAGCCATCATCGTGAACAATAAGGATGTCGCCGGCGCCTTCACCAAAGAAGGCTTCAGCAGCATGTCAGGATACATCAAAAACCCCGACCCCTTCTTCGGTGGCGACAAATGGGTACTCTGCGGCGAGACGGCAAATGCGAAGGACACCGCCCGCACCGCTTGCGGCGGCGGCGCCGGTTCCATTGACCGTTCCACCCTCGCCAAGAGCCTCACCGACCGCTTCGTCATCGACTACATCAAAGCCTGGCGCGGCTATCTCAACAACTCGACTTTTGTGAAGTACACAGATCTCGACGACGCTACCAAAAAACTGGATCAAATCGTCTCTAACGACACCCCGCTCATGGCCCTCTTCTGGCTCGCCACGCGCAACCTGGCCGTCGAGAACGAAAAAATTCGAATCGCCTTCCAACCTGTCATGGAAGTTGTGCCCGCTCCCGCGACGGTTCAGAAGTACATCTATGCCGAGAAAAATGGCGTCTACATTGACTCCCTGGCAAAACTCCAGAAGGCCCTCGCCGACGCCGTCCCGAATCTGAAGACCGATCCGAACGCGGCGAATAAGCCCCTCGACGCCGCCGGCGATTCACGCATGCAACTGAAGGCCGTCGCCCGCAGCTTCAATCCCGACCCCGAGGGCAAAGTCGACCAAACGTCCTTCCGCATCCTCGAAGACCCCATCATCCAGGTTGACCGCTTCCTTAGAGGCATGGGCAAGGATGAACTCAACGCGAAAGGCGCGGGCTTCTGCAACCAGCGCTTCGCCGGCCTCCGCGGCAAGTTCCCTTTCAGCCCCGCCGCCAAAGTCGACGCCTCCCTTGATGACGTGTCCAAAGTCTTCCGCCCGGTCGATGGCGCAATCTGGGCGTTCCTCGAAGCGGATCTGAAAAAATACATGAAGAAGGAAGGCGGCAAATGGGTTCCTGTCAGTGCCGACAACATCCAGATCAACCCCGCCTATGTCAACTTCGTCAATCAATCCCAGCGCTTCTCCGACATGGTTTTCCCCGGCGGCTCGCAACAGCCGAAGATGGTTTACACGCTGACGCCGTTGAAGTCCGACGTCGTCACCGGCAGCCAACTCAACATTGATGGCCAGTCCCAATCCTTCGGCGCCTCCGGGGGCGGCAAGCAGTTCACTTGGCCGGGTTCGGGGCAGCAAGGCGTCCGCGGTAATGTCAAACTCGTCGGCGGCACCGCCTTCGACGTCGAAGCCCAACCCGGACTCTGGGGCATTTATCGCTTCATTTACGCCGCCGACCACGTCACCCCCACCGGCGGCGGCCAGAGCATCGAGTGGATCGTGCGCCAGGGCAAAGCCGCCACGCCCATGATCATCGACGGCAAAACAGCCAGCTATAAATTTGAAGTCAACGTGCCGGTGTTCTCGCGAGAGTTCAACCAGGCGCTGCAGTGCGTCCCGCTCGTGGCCAAGTAGCGCAACGGCCGGTCGAGGCTCCCAATAAATGATAAACTCTCCCCAATGTCCCGCCGCGACCGAGTCCGTTTTGCGCGACTTCCTCAAGAGTGAGATGATACTATGAGACCTCGGAACACCCGATGATGCAGCTACCGGCTCGGATTGGCAAATACGAATTGCAGGAATTCCTTGGCGGAGGCATGTCCCATGTCTACCGCTCGCAGGATACTGTGCTCGGGCGCACCGTCGCCGTGAAGATCCTCACGGAAGAGGGTTGCTCGGACGCTGAGGCAAAGGCGCGCTTTCTTCAGGAAGCCCGCGTCGCCTCCAGCATCGTTCATGAAAACATCATGAATGTTTTCGACTTCGGCGAAGAGGGCGGCAAACCCTACATCGTCATGGAGTTCCTCCGAGGCGAAAATCTCCGGGACGCCTTGCGCAATAACCGCGCCGGCGATGTCCGCAACCGCCTCCGCCTCGCTGTTCAAATCGCCAAGGCCATTGATTACATTCATCAGAAGAAGATCATCCATCGCGACATCAAGCCGGAAAACCTCCAAGTCGATTCTACCGGCAAGATCAAGCTCATGGACTTCGGCATCGCCAAGGCGGAAGGAATGCAGTTGACCCGCGCCGGCTTCACCCTCGGCACGCCTTACTATATGGCGCCCGAACAGGTCCTCGGCCAGCAGGTTACCCATCTCGTCGATGTTTATTCCTTCGGAATCCTGCTCTTCGAGATGCTCTGCGGCGCCAAGCCGGTCATGGGCGACACCATCGAAAAAATCTTCAACAAGATTCTCTATGAGCCCCTCGATATGGCGCCTCTGCAAGCCGCCGGGGTTGACCGCGAGGTTCTCCGCATCGTCGCCAAGTGTACCGCCAAGCAATCGCAGGATCGGTACCAGAAACTCTTCGACGCGGCTGTCGATATCGAACGATTCCTCGGCGTGGAAAGTTCCCAGCGAATGGTGACCACCACCATGCCCACCATGGGCTCGATGCAGCAGAACAAACCGCCACAGACGCAAACCCCCACTGCCTCCGCCCAGCCAACCGGCTATACCCAGCAAACCGGCTATACCCAGCAGAACCAGCCCCAACAACAGCAGAGGCCGACTTCGAACGCTCCCGTGGGACAGGGCGGCTGGGCTCCCACGCACCAGACCGGCGCCCGCTCCAATATCAGCGGCACCCAGCAGATTCCTGACGGCCTCCCTGGATTCGTAAAGATTCTCCCCCGCGCCTTGCAGAACCAGACCGGAGTTATGATCCTCGTCGCAGTAGCGGTGCTTCTCTTTATGGCCGGCATTTACTTCGTCATCACCTTACTCGCATAATCGCTCATGCAACTACCCGCGCGGTTCGGAAAATATGAGCTGCAGGAGTTCCTCGGCGGCGGTATGTCCCCTGTCTACCGCGCGCTCGATACCGTCATCGGCCGTCAAGTTGCCGTCAAGATACTCACCGATGAAGGCTGCCGCGACGCCGATACGAAGGAACGCTTTCTCCACGAAGCCCGCATGTCCGGCGCCATTCAGCACGATCACATCGTCACCATCCATGACTACGGCGAGGATTCGGGCCGCCCCTTCATCGTCATGGAATTCCTGCGCGGCAACGACCTTCGCGATGCCATGCGCAAAGGCGAAGCCGGCGATCTGCTGAACCGCCTTCGCATCGCGGCCGAATGCGCCGCCGCTATGGAGTACGTTCACAGCCGCGCCATCATCCACCGCGATCTGAAACCGGAAAATATCTTTCTGGAACAGTCCGGCCGGTCGAAAATCATGGATTTCGGCATTTCCAAAGCCGCCGGCTTCAACCTCACCAAGGCCGGCAACACGATGGGCACGCCCTTCTATATGTCGCCCGAGCAAGTCATGGGCGACAACATCACCCCGCTGGTCGATATCTATTCCTACGGCAGTGTTCTCTATGAGCTCTTCACCGGCGACCGCCTCGTCACCGGCGACAGCATGGAGCGGCTCTTTTACGTCATCCTGCACGAGAATCCCGACACCGCTAAGCTCGCCGCCGTCGGCATCCCGGGCAGTCTTTCCGACCTTATCATTCGCTGCGCCGCCAAAAAACCGGAGGATCGCCTCCAGAGCTTCGGTGCCATTCGCCAAGCCCTGCTGCGCATTGCCGCCGAAGTTCGCGACGGCGTTAAGCCCATCCCCGCCCCCGCCAAAAAATCCGCGGCGAAGTTAAAGGGACTCAAATCGGGTCCCATCATCGCGG
>SHUN01000105.1 GCA_009697495.1 Bryobacterales bacterium
TGGTGCCTGGCACCAGTTTTCCACAGGCTAGGGGAGAAGGCGTTGACGCTGATTCGGCCGTAGGAGGGTCCGCCGCCCTGGTTGTAGGGAGTTCGGAGGTCTGGAAATCAACGCCGTAGACGCGGTTGGCCCTGGCGTTCCGTATGGCGGTAAGTAAACGTTCGAATCGAGTGACATCCCGGAGCGTGATGGCGACCGTTTTATTCACACGGTAGTAATCGGCGCCGTAGTTCTCGCGGCTCTGGTATACGGGACTGATTTCGATAAAGTCGGTTTGGACGTCGGCCGCTGCGACCTGCCCCTTAACGGTCACGGCGAGGATGGCGACGCGATCGGGGGCTACCTTGATTTCGGCGTCGCCAGTGACGGTGCGGCGGTCCTAGTTGGGTTGGGCGCTCAACGGGAGCAGCAACAAGAGTAGGCAGAGTGCGCGCCTACCTGCATGTTACATTGAAAAGATAGCATCCGCCGTGCATTCTCCCCAAGCAGGAATTGAGTTTCAGCGCCTCGTCGAATTGATGGCGAAACTCCGCGCGCCTGATGGGTGCCCCTGGGACCGGGAACAGACTTTCGATTCCATCAAACGCCATACGCTGGAAGAGACCTATGAGGTGATGGAGGCGATCGAAGACCGTGATTGGCCGGCGCTTTGCGAAGAGTTGGGCGACCTGTTGCTGCAGCCGGTTTTCTATTCGCAGATGGCTTCGGAGGAGGGGCTGTTTGCGGTGGAGGATTCGCTGCGGTCGATCAACGAGAAGTTGATCCGGCGGCACCCGCATATTTTCGGCGATGTGGTGGCCGATACGGCCGACGCGGTGTTGACGAACTGGGACGCGATCAAGAAGCAGGAAAAGGCGGAGAAAGGCGCGACGCCGGCGGGGCTGTTGGATGGCATTGCGAAGACGTTGCCGGCATTGCTGGAAGCCAAAGAGATTTCCAGGCGCGCGGGGAAGGCCGGGTTCGATTGGGAGAACGCGGCCCAAGTGGTGGAGAAGTTGCACGAGGAGTTAGGCGAGTTAGAAAGGGCGGAAAACGCCGATGAGCGGGAAGGCGAGATAGGCGACCTTTTCTTCGTGCTGGTGAACCTGGCGCGTTTTTACAAAGTCGACCCGGAACAGGCGTTGCGCCGGACGAATGTGAAGTTCAAGAAACGATTTGCTTACATGGAAACGCGACTGGCGGCGGAGGGGCGGGCAGTAACTGGGACGCCGGTGGCGGAGTTGGAAACCTACTGGCAGGAAGCTAAGAAGAACACATGATCTCGGTTCGGACAATTACGGAAATCGGCGATCTTCGCGAGGCCGTGCGGCTACAGAAGACGATCTGGGGCTTTGAAGATTTGGAACTGTTGCCGGTGCGAATGTTTGTGGTGGCGCATCGAGTGGGCGGTCAGACGATGGCGGCGTTCGATGACGACACGATGGTTGGTTTTCTGATCGCGGTGCCGGGGGTCAAGACCGACGGGACGCACTACCTGCACAGCAATATGATGGGCGTTTTGGCGGATTACCGGAACCTGGGCGTAGGGCGCCAATTGAAACTGGCGCAGCGGGAAGAGGCGCTGGAGCGCGGGATTGAGATGATCGAGTGGACGTTCGATCCGCTGGAATTGAAGAACGCGTTTTTCAATGTGCAGCGGCTGGGCGCGGTGGTGGAGCGGTATGTGTTGAATCAATACGGGATCACGTCGAGCCTTCTGCATGGCGGATTGCCGACGGACCGATGCGTTGCGTCCTGGTCCTTGCGGAGCGAGCGCGTGGAGCGTGTGGTGGCCGGAGACCCGGCGCCGGCCGTGGAAATTGTGGAGCGGATCGAAGTCCCCAATGAGATCGGCGGGGGGCGGCGGGAGCGGCAGGCTTCCATATCGGAACGCTTCCTGGAATACCTGCGGCGGGATCTGTATGTGGCCCAAGTGGAGCGCGGCGAGACGAACGGCGTGTATTTGTTTGCGAAGAGGACGTAATGTCATTCAAGATAGACGAGATTCGTTTGCGCCAGGTGGCGATGCCGCTGGTGAAGTTTTTTGAGACCAGCTTTGGACGAACCTATGAACGGCACATGGTGCTGGTGGAAGTTCTGTCGGACGGGGTGACGGGATGGGGCGAGGTGACGGCGGGGGAGAATCCTTTTTACAACGAGGAGTGGACGGAATCGGCGTGGCAGATCGTGAAGCACTATGTGGCGCCGGCATTATTAGGACAAAAGCTGGAACGGGCCGAAGATGTGGCCGCGTTATCGAAACACATTCGCGGGCACCGCATGGCGCGGGGCGGCGTGGAAGTGGCCGTGTGGGATTTGGAAGCCAAGCAGCAGGGGATTCCGCTGTGGAAGCGAATTGGCGGGGGCGCGCGGCCGGAGATTCCCAGCGGCGTGTCGTTGGGGATTCAGGACACGGTTGACGATCTACTGAAAGAAATTGAGAAGGAACTGGCCGCCGGGTATCAGCGGATCAAGATGAAGATCAAGCCGGGCCGCGATGTGGAAGACATCCGCGAAGTGCGGCGCGTGTTTCCGCGGATTAAGCTGATGGCCGACGCGAACTCGGCATATACATTGGCGGATGTGGACAGGCTGCGGGCGCTGGACGAGTTCTATCTGATGATGATAGAGCAGCCGCTGGCGCACGATGACATCATTGACCACGCGGTGCTGCAAGCGCAGTTGCAGACGCCGATCTGTCTGGATGAATGCATTCGCTCGGCGCATCACGCCGAACAAGCCATCCGGTTGAACGCGGGGCAGATCATTAACATTAAACTAGGGCGCGTGGGTGGTTTCGCTGAAGCCATTCGAGTGCATGATGTGTGTCAGGCGGCGAACATTCCGGTGTGGTGCGGCGGGATGCTGGAGAGCGGAATTGGCCGGGCTCACAACGTGGCGCTGGCGACGCTGCCGAACTTCACGTTGCCCGGCGACGTTTCCGGTTCGAAGCGGTATTGGAAGCGAGAGTTGTTGACGGAAGAAATTGTGGCCACGCCGCGCGGGACGATTTGCACGAATGACCGGCCGGGTTTTGGTTACGACATCGACATGCCGTTTCTGGATTCGATCACCGTGCGGCAGGAGACGATTCGTTGAGCGACGGCAGTAGTAAAGGCCGCGGCCAACTGTTTCTGTATCTGACGGTGGTGGCGGTGTATCTGTTCTGGGGCGGGAACTTCGTTTTCTCGAAGGTGGCGTTGAAAGAGATGCCGGGCACGCTGGTGGCGGGGATGCGGACGGCGATCGCGGCGGCGCTGCTGCTGGCGGTTTACAAAGGCCGAAACAGCGACGGGCGTCCGCCTCTCCGGCTGGACGAGTATCCGCGATTGTGCCTGATCGGCGTCTTCGGAATCGCGATTAATCAGATCTGTTTTTTGGTTGGCTTGTCGTTGACAAGCGCGAGCCACGCGGCGCTGGTGATCAGCTTGACGCCGTTCATGGTGTTGGCGTTGGCTTGGTTTCGCGGGCAGGAAGCCTTCACAAGCAAACGCGCCATCGGGCTGGCCGTGGCGGTGTGCGGGATGCTGCTGTTGCAGAGGCCATCGGTCAGCGCGCAGACGGCGTCGTTGGCGGGAGATCTCTTAATACTAGGCGCGGGGTTGAGTTTCGCGGTCTATACGGTGTTCGGCAAAGAACTGGCGGCCGAGCACGGGGGCATGGCGGTAATCGCGGTTTCCTACACTGCCGGGAGTCTGTTTTTGCTGCCGATGACGCTGTTTTTGGCGTCGCGATTTGATTTCGCGCAAGTGAGCGCGGCGGCCTGGTGGGCGTTTGGCTACATGACGATTGTCTCCTCCGTGCTTTGCTACATCGGCTGGGCGTATGCGTTGAAACGGCTGTCGGCTTCGCGCCTTTCCGCGTTCAGTTATTTGCAGCCATTGGTGGCTACGGCGCTGGCGCTGCCGATGTTGGGCGAACCGGTCACGGCCACACTCGTAGGCGGCGGAAGTCTGATCTTCGCCGGGGTGTTCCTTTCGGAGCGCGCGTAATGGCCGGGTTTGCGGCGCTCCTGAAAAGCAACCGCAACTACCGCTACACGTGGATGGGGCAAGTGGTGAGCGAAGTGGGTGACCACTTCAACACGATTGCCGTGTTCAGCCTGATTCTGGCGCAGACGAACTCGGGGCTGGCGGTGGCGGGAGTGATGTTGTCGCGAGCGATTCCGATGCTGTTGGCGGGGCCGTTGGCCGGGGTGAGTCTGGACCGCTTCGACCGGCGCCAGTTGATGATTTGGAGCGATTTGGTGCGGGCGGTGTTGGCCGGGCTGTTCGTTTTGGGCGTGCCGTTGGGGCGGAGCTGGATTATCTACGTGCTCAGCGCGCTGATGATGGCGGCGTCGCCATTCTTCACCAGCGGCCGTGCCGCGATTTTACCGGCGATCGCCACGAAAGGCGAATTGCACACCGCGAATGCAATGACGCAGACGACGCAGTGGACGACCACCGCGGTGGGCGCGTTTCTGGGCGGATTCAGCGCGACGACGATGGGTTACGAGGCGGCGTTTTTTCTCAACGCGCTATCGTTCCTGTTCTCCGCGCTTTGCATCAGCAAGTTACGCGTGCCCAACGGTGGGTTCGTCGCGAAACGGAACACGCTGGACGAAACCAAAGTGCTGAAGCCGTGGCAGGACTACAAGGAGGGTTTGCAATATATACGTTCCATCCCCTTGCTGGCGGGGTTGGGCTTTGTCAGCGTGGGATGGGCGTCTGGCGGCGGCGCGGCGCAGATATTGTTTCCGTTGTTTGGGGAAAGAGTGTTTCACCGCGGGCCGATCGGGACGGGCGAACTGTGGGGCGCCGCCGGGTTCGGACTGGTTTGTGGAGGCGTGTTCGCGCACTGGCTGATGCCGCGGTTGTCGTATTCCCAATACAAGAAGACGATTGCGCTGGCCTATGTTTTGCACGGGGCGTCGTATGTTTGCTTCGCGCTGTCGGAGCCGTATTGGCTGGCGTTGCTGATGATCTGCCTGTCGCGCTCGGCGGTGGCGGTGAGTTCGGTGATGAATGTGTCGCAGATTCTGCGGATCGTTGACGACGCGTTTCGGGGCCGTGTATTTGCTACGCTCGAAACGCTGACATGGGGGATGATGATGTTGTCGATGACGGCGGCCGGATTGGCCAGCGACCATGTGGAAACGCGATGGATCGGTGTCGCGAGCGGCGTGTTGAGTGGTTGCACGGCGATCGGCTGGTTTTGGGGTGACGTGACCGGACGGCTGCCGGAACCGCGCCCGGTGGCGCACGAGATTCCAGGCGACGAAGTGGAAGTGCATGGAGAGCCCAATGCCTGAGTTGAACGGAAAAGTGGTTCTGGTGACGGGCGCGGCAAAGCGGATTGGGCGGGCGATTGCGTTGCGGTTGTTTCAGGAGGGTGCGCGGGTTGCGATCCATTACTCGAGCTCCGAGGCGGAGGCTTTGGAAACCGCGGCGGAATGCGGCGGCGCGCCGTTGTTCCGGGCGAATCTGGAAAGCGTTGCCGAAATTGAGCGGATGTTCGCGGAGATCGACACGCAATTTGGAAGGATTGACGGGTTGGTGAACAATGCCGCCCGATTTACAAAGTTCGATCCTTTGACGGTGACCGAGGCCGATTGGGACTATATCCACGATGTGAATTTGAAGGCGGTTTTTTTCTGCTGCCAACAGGCCGCGCGGCGAATGAAGGCGCAGGGTTCGGGGCGGATTGTGAACATCAGTTCGCTGGGCGGTTTGCGTCCGTGGGCGGAACATGCGCATTATTGCGCGTCGAAGGCCGGCGTGATTATGTTGACGAAGGCGTTGGCGAAGGCGTTTGCGCCGGAGATCACCGTCAATTCGGTGGCGCCGGGCGTGATCCCATTTGGGGAATGGAATGAGGCGATGGCTGCGATGCTAAAGGCGACGCCGGCGGGGAGGGTGGGGACGGGAGAAGAGATCGCCGACGCTGTCATTTACTTTTTGAGGGCGTCGAATTATGTGACGGGACAAATCATGGCGGTGGATGGGGGTTTGTCGCAGAGGTGATGTCGGTAGCCGGGTTCCCGCGGTCTCCACCCGGCAACATGCCGTATGCGGCATATTGGAGGTATGGCATGAGAGGTAGAATTCACCGAGGAATTTCGAGAGTGGTGGGATTCACCGGATGAAGGTGAACTCGGTCCAGCTCTTGGAGTTCCCATAGCTCGAAGGTGGTCACTTGGCCTTCAATCCGCTGCGAACCGCTGTTCTTTTGATCGGCGGCGACAAGAGCGGTGACGGCCGCTGGTACGAGACATTTGTGCCGGTCGCCGACAAGCTCTTCGCTGGACACCTGAACGAACTGAGAAAGGCAGGACGAAATTAATGGCCACACGCAACTTTCGAGAACTCGTAGAGGCGATGCCGCCGGGAAGGAGGATGAAGATCGAGAAACGCTTTCAAGAGAGCCGGGCTTCCATGCCTCTCGACGAACTCCGGAGAGCGCGCGAGATGACTCAACTTCAGCTCGGTGAGGCACTCGGCGTACATCAGAGTGAAGTGTCCAAGATCGAGCACCGCGCGGACATCTGCGTCAGTACGTTGGTGGAATATGTCGAGGCGCTGGGCGGCCATCTGGAAATTCGAGCCGTTTTTCCGGATCGCGAAGTGCGCATCAGCCAGTTTGAAGAAATGCGCCCGTAATCGACGGGTCTGGCGATGGCACGCGGATTCGTACTGTTGGCGCGGCCGGCGCAATGCGGGAGCTACCCTGGAGTTGCAATGCCAGTCGCCTTCACCGGGATTGGGGCCCTGATCGCGCGCGACCCTGAGTTGCGCGGCGGCCGGCCCATCATTGCCGGAACGGGTATCTGTGTGCGAACCATCGCGATCGAGAACAACCGGGGACTTTCGCCAGAGGAGATTGCCGCCGGCCGGCCGCCACTTTCTCTTGCGCAAATTTACGCCGGTCTCGGTTTTTAACACGCGAACAAACTGGAGATCGACGCGGACATCGCGGCTGACGAACAAGCCTACGACGAGGGTGTTCGTTCCTCACGACTACCGCTTCGTCCCTAAGCGGTGAAGTTCTACTTCGACGAAGATTCGGCTCAGCATCGGCTGATCGCGGCGTTTCGTATCCTCTCGGAATTGTCGCACAATAGAGACATGGTCACCCTGGACACATTGCGCGCGAAACAACGGGAGGACATCCTGCGCCTCGCCGAGCGGCGCGGCGCCCATAGCCTGCGCGTGTTCGGCTCCGTGGCCCGCGGTGAAGCCAATGAGCGCAGCGACCTCGACTTGCTGGTCGCATGGGAGCCGGGCCGGAGTTTGATGGACCACGCCGGGTTGGTTCAAGATCTCCAGGAGTTGCTCGGGATGAGGGTGCACCTTGGGACTGAGAAGTCGCTCCACTGGTACGTGCGCGACCGGATCCTTCGAGAGGCCACGCCACTGTGAAGGACGACCGGCTGTACCTGCATCACATTCTGGAGCGCTGCCATCGAATCACCCGCTTCATTGAGCCCGGCAGAGAGGCGTTCATGGCGTCGGAAGAAATGCAGGACGCCGTGTTCGCAACATCGAAGTGATCGGAGAGGCGGCCGTCTGAACCAACTGGACTGGAAGGCCATCTGCGGCATGCGCGACGTCCTAATTCACGACTACATCGGTGTCGACCTTGACGAGGTGTGGAACGTCGTTTCATCCCGCCTACCTGAACTGCAGGCGGTATTGGAGCAGTTCTTGGCGGGCGAAGGCCAAGTGTTCGCACCGCCTTCATGACATTTCCATCACATCTGATTCGTGTTCGTGGGACGCGGGGCGGGTTCCGCCAACGTCCGCGGCCGTCGTTCCATTCAACGGTTCTTGAGGCGATGCTCAGCGTCCATTACGTTTGCCAAAATCGCGTTGATCCGGCTCAGATGCCCCGGCCCTTTGGATTTCAGCCAAGTGAGCACTTCATTCTGGACACGAAGCGATATGAGTGTGGTCTTCGAACGCAACCGGTAAGGAACCATTTCGGCTAGCTGCTCATCGGTGAAGGGAGGAATGTCGGAAACGCCGATCGCAGAATCTGGTTTCTTGGCCAAGCGGTCGAGCCGGTCCCGCTGCTGCTTGGTGAGTGGCCTATTGAAAATGCGCTCGGCTTTCACACGGACGAGCTTTCCTTGCTGAGAGGATGCGGATGATTTCTTCGCCATCGTTCGACTCCCTGCAACTGGCTTTCGCGCTTGCGGCGGAACCAGGTTTGATTGCTATGGTTAAATGGATGTTGCTGTGGAGAGGATGACGGATTGTACCTGGACAAGATCTCGCTGAAGGATATTCGGGGGTTTGAGAATCTGGAGTTTTCGTTGAAGCGGCCGGATG
>SHUN01000106.1 GCA_009697495.1 Bryobacterales bacterium
CGCGGTGCCTTTCGCACACCCTTCTGGATTGAAGGCTGGGCGCTCTATTGGGAGATGCGGCTGTGGGATCTGGGATTTCCGCAAACGCCGGAGAACCGGATCGGGATGTTGTTCTGGCGGATGCACCGCTGCGCGCGAATTCTGTTTTCCTTGAATTTTCATTTGGAAAAATGGACCGCGCAACAGTGCGTGGACTTCTTGGTGGACCGGGTGGGACATGAGCGAGAGAACGCGGCGGCGGAAGTCCGGCGGTCATTTGAGGCGAATTATTCGCCTCTCTATCAGGCAGCGTATATGCTGGGCGGATTGCAGTTCCGGGCGCTGCACACGGAACTCGTCGCCTCCGGGAAGATGACGGAACGAAATTTCCATGACACGATATTGCAATCCGGCAGCATGCCGGTGGAACTGGTGCGGGCGAGCCTGTTAAAGCAGCCGCTAACTCCGGGATTTCAATCGAGCTGGCGATTCTACGGACAACCTTAAATTTATGACAAAACCGAATTGGCACGGCGTTTTTCCCGCCGCCACGACGCACTTCAAAGCGGATTACTCGCATGACATTCCGGCGTTTCAAACACACCTGGACAAGATGGTGAAGGCCGGGGTGCATGGGATGGTGGTCCTTGGCTCGGTCGGCGAAAACGTGGCGCATGAGTACCACGAGAAGATGACGGTGCTGGAGGCGGCGAAGGAGGCGATTGCGGGCCGCGTGCCGCTGCTATCGGGAGTGGCGGAGACGACGACAGCTCTGGCGTGCCGGTACGCGAAAGACTGCGAGCGGTTGGGGCTGGACGGGTTGATGGTGCTTCCGGCGATGGTGTATAAATCCGATCCCCGGGAGACTCTGGCTCATTTCCGGAGCGTGGCGCGAGCCAGCGGTCTGCCGGTGATGATTTACAACAATCCGCCGGCGTATGCGGTGGATGTTACGCCGGAGATGTTCGTGGAGTTGGCGGATGAGCCGACAGTGGTGTCGATCAAAGAGTCATCCGATAATCCGCGCCGGATTACCGACATCATCAACTTAACCGGCGACCGCTATGTACTCTTTAGCGGTGTGGATGACTTAGTTATGGAGTGCGCGATGTTAGGCGCGGTGGGGTGGATATCGGGATTGGTGAATGCGTTTCCGCATGAGAACCGCGCGTTGTGGGATTTGATCATCGCGGGTAAGTGGAATGAGGCGCTGGCGATTTACCGGTGGTACACGCCGCTGCTGCATTTGGACACGCATGTGAAGCTGGTGCAGTACATCAAGCTGTGCGCGCAGGAGACGGGGCTTTGCAGTGAGACGACGCGGCCGCCCCGGCTGGCATTGGAAGGCGCGGAGCGGGAGCGGATACTGGGAATCATTCGGAAATCAATAGCGACGCGTCCGGTGTTATGACGGAGATCGAGTATGTCGACTCGCACACGGGCGGAGAGCCGACGCGGACGCTGATCGCCGGCGGGCCTGACTTGGGAACAGGCCCGATGGAGGAGCGGCTGGCGGTTTTGCGGCGGGATCATGATTGGCTGCGAGCGGCGGCGGTGAATGAGCCGCGTGGTTCCGATGTCATGGTCGGTGCGTTATTGACGCCGCCGAATGGCGTGATTTTCTTTAATAATGTGGGGTATTTGGGGATGTGCGGGCATGGGGCGATCGGGGTGGTCGCTACGCTCGCGTATTTGGGCCGGATTAGCGCCGGATCGCACGAGCTGGAAACGCCGGTGGGGGCGGTGACAGCGACCTTGCACGAGGATGGGCGGGTGAGCATCGGGAACGTTCCGAGTTACCGGTATCGAAAGGGCGTGACGGTAGCAGTCGATGGACTGGGCACGGTGACCGGCGACGTGGCCTGGGGCGGAAACTGGTTCTTCCTGGTCAGTGAGCATGGACAGCAGTTGGCGTTGGCGAATGTGGACCGGTTGACGGACGTGACCCGGCGTATTCGGCTTGCGTTGGAGTCCAACGGCGTGACAGGGGCGGAGGGCGCGGAGATCGATCATGTCGAGCTGTTTGCGGGGAACCGGAATTTTGTATTGTGTCCAGGGATGGCCTATGACCGGTCGCCTTGCGGGACGGGGACTTCGGCGAAACTGGCATGTCTGGCGGCGGATGGGAAGCTGGCTCCGGGGGAGGTTTGGCGGGCGGAGAGCATTGTCGGCAGTGTGTTTGAGGGGAGCTACGAAACCGATGGCGGCTCGATTCGGCCAACGATCACGGGGAGGGCTTACATCAGCGCGCATGGGCGGCTGATTCTGGACCCGGGCGATCCGTTTGTTCACGGCATTCCGAGATGACTCCTTCGCCCGACGTGATGATCGTGGGCGCGGGTATTGTAGGCGCGGCCTGCGCCTACGAACTGGCGCGGGCGGGGGCGCGCGTGGAGGTCATTGACAGCGGCCTTCCCGGCGGCGGGGCGACGGCGGCGGGGATGGGGCATTTGGTGGTGTTGGACGACAACGAGGCGGAGTTGACTTTGACGAAGTACTCAGTTGGGCTGTGGCATTCGCTGGCGAAGGAGCTGCCGGCGGCTGCGGAGTTCTGGGGTTGCGGGACGGTGTGGGTTGCGGCGGACGAAGTGGAGATGGCGGGGGCGCGGGCGAAGTTATCGGTTTACAGGCAGCATGGGTTAGCGGCCGAGCTGTTGGATGAGCGTCAGTTGTATGAGGCGGAACCGAACTTGCGAGCGGGGCTGGCGGGCGGGTTGCTGGTTAATGGGGACGCGATGGTGTACGCGCCGGTGGCGACGCGGTTCCTGTTGGAGCAGTCGAAGGCGAAGGTGACACGGGCCGCGGTGACTTCGCTGGACGACTTGAAGGCGGGGGCGGTGGTTTGCGCGACTGGGGCGATGGCCCCGGCGCTGGTTCCGGGATTGCGAGTGCGGCCGCGGAAAGGGTACTTGGCGATCACGGACCGGTATCCGGGTTTTGCGCGGCATCCGTTGGTGGAGCTGGGCTACTTGCAGAGCGCGCACGGGGACTCGAACGAGTCCGTGGCTTTCAACGTGCAGCCGCGGCCGACGGGGCAGTTGTTGATTGGATCCTCGCGGCAGTATGAGGATGCGACGGCTTCGCTGCTGGAACCGATGCTAGAGCGGGCGTTCGCTTACATGCCGGGTTTGCGGGCGTGCAGCGTGATACGGACTTGGACCGGTTTCCGGGCTTCGACGCCGGATAAGCTGCCGATGATCGGGCGCTTGCGGGACCGGGTCTATCTAGCCACCGGGCATGAGGGGTTGGGGGTGACGACGTCGCTGGGCACGGCGAAGATATTGGCGGCGTTGATATTGGGTTATGCGCCACCGATTCCGGCGTGGCCTTATCGGGTGGAGCGATTCGATGGTTAAGCTCCGTTGCGATGGCGTCGAGATGGTTGTGGCGGAAGGGACGAGCGTGGCCGCGGCGCTGTTGGGGGCTGGGGTTTCGCGGTTCCGGAGTTCGGTGACGGGGGAGCCGCGGGGGCCACTGTGCGGGATGGGTGTTTGCATGGAATGCCGGGTGACGATTGACGGCGTGGGCCATCGTCTGGCCTGTCAGACGCCGTGCCGGGCGGGGATGGAGGTCATGACGACATGAAGTTTGACGTTGTGATTTTGGGGGCGGGGCCGGCGGGATTGGCGGCGGCGCGGGCGGCTGGCCGGCGTTCTGCCAGCGTGGCGTTGGTCGATGATAACGTGACCGCCGGCGGGCAGATTTGGCGTGGGGCTCCGAGGATTGCCGTGCCGGCGGGGGTGCGGTTCTTCCCGCAAACGCGGGTGTTTGATTTGCGGCCGGGATTCACGTTGTTGACGGAATCGCATGGGGCGATGGAAGCGTCCCGATTGATCTTGGCGACGGGGGCGCGGGAGCTGTTCCTTCCGTTTCCGGGGTGGACAGCGCCCGGGGTGTTTGGGGCGGGCGGGTTGCAGGCGCTGGTGAAGAGCGGATTGCCAGTCGCGGGGAAGCGTGTGATGGTGGCGGGGTCAGGGCCGTTGTTGTTGGCGGTGGCGGCGGCGCTGCGGACGGCGGGGGCGCGTGTGGTCGGGATAGCGGAGCAGGCGCCGTTGGGGCGGATTGTGCCGTTTCTGGCGAAGTATCCGGCGAAGTTGCCGCAGGCGTTTGCGCTGCGGGCGCGGTTGGTTGGGGTGCCGTATTGGACTGGCACTTGGCCGGTTCGGTTTGCCGAGGGCATGGTCACGCTATCGGGCGGCCGGACAGTGTCGGTTGACTATCTGGCGTGCGGGTTTGGACTGGTGCCGAACACGGAGGCGGCGCAGCTCTTGGGGTGCCGGTTGGACGATGGGTTTGTGGCCGTTGACAGCCGCCAGGAGACGTCGGTGGCGGGCGTGTACTGCGCCGGGGAGCCGACGGGGATCGGAGGGCTGGACAAGGCGCTGGAGGACGGGGAGCGGGCGGGGGCGGCGGCGACGGGGCAGGCGGTGAACCCGTCGCGGGGCGCGTTCGTTCGCGATTTGGCGGCGGCGTTTCATTTGGACCCGCGGCTGTTTGACTTGGCGGAGCCGTCGACGGTGGTTTGCCGGTGCGAGGATGTTTCCTGCGCGGCATTGCGGCCTTATCGCGAATGGCGCGAAGCGAAGCTGATGACGCGGTGCGGAATGGGGCCTTGCCAGGGGCGAATTTGCGGTCCGATTACGAATTGTCTTTTGGGCTGGTCAGCGGAATCGGTACGTCGGCCGCTGGTTCCGGTAGCGGCGGAGATTCTGTTAAAAGATGTATTTGAGCCCTAGCTGCATTTCCCGATTGTTGCTGACCGTGCCGCCGATGCGGCCGAAATCGGCGGCGCCCAAAGAACGGGAGGGAGCGTTGAACTGCGGCGTGTTGAGGAAATTGAAGGCTTCAAAACGGAACTGGATGCGGTGGCCTTCGCGGGGCTTGAACTCCTTGAACAGGGCGAAATCCCAGGTTTTTTGGCCGGGAGCGTCAAAGAGCGAGACGCCGGCGTTGCCGTAACCGAGCGGGCCTTCGTAGATTCCTTCCCCGGCGCAGCCGTTGCATTTGGAGCGGATGAAGGCGGCGGTGTTGAACCAGCGATCGATGGTACGGCTTTCATAGACGCGACCGACGGATTGGCCGGCCACAACATGGGGCCGGGCGAAGGAGGAAGGCCCGGTGTTCTGGGAGTCGCCCGTCTGGGAGACGGTGACGGGGAGTCCCGACGTGAGTTGGACAATGCCGTTAACAGCCCAGCCGCCGAGGACGATTCCTTTGATGCCCGAGGCGGTGCGGAGCCACGGGATTTCCCAGATTTGCGAGAGAACGAGCCGGAACCGTTGATCGATTTGGGAGCGGCCATAATCGGCGAGGCGGTCGCGTGGATTCTGCGTGAAGGAGTTGCCGAATGGGCCGCCTTCATTGACGCCGTAGCCGATGTACATGGCTTTTTGGAAGTTGAAGGACGCGTTAAACATGAGGCCTCGGGAGTAGCGCTTTTCGGTGCGGAGTTGGAGGGCGTGGTAGTTCGAATTGGTCCAGGATTCGAGGCGGCGAACGGTGCCGAGGGGGAGGAGCGTATTGGGATTGCGGGAGTCGGCGTAGAACTGGTAGGGGCGGCGGCCTTGGACGGCGGCGGGTCCGGGGTCGGGATTGTTGAAGTTCGACACGGGCATGTCGAGATGGGAGCCGGCGCTACCGACGTAAGCGATACCGGTGACGAAATTCTGTCCGAAGCTGCGTTCGAGTTCCATGGTCCATTGCCAGATTTTGTTGTTGAGATACATGGAGCGGTTGTCGTGATTGGCTTTGGTCCAGCCGAGCATGACGAGGGCGGCGGGGCCACCGCCGACGGGAGAGCCGGCGAAGGGATTTTGGATGGTCGCGGTGGGGCGAGTGCGATCATTCTGGAAGACGGTGGAGCCGGAAAAGGGCGGATTCAGGCCGAGAATGTTGAAATTATTCGTTTGCTGGGGCGAGTAAAAGAGGCCAGAACCGGTACGCAGCACCATGCGGTCTGAGAAGCGGTAGACGATGCCGAGGCGGGGCATGATCTGTTTCCAGTTGATGTCATAGAGCGCTTCGGAGACGAGGGGATCGGGGACGAGGAGGGGGATGGCTGCGCCGTTGACGGTGCGGACATCCTTGTTGGCGAAGGAGAGATTGCGAATGCGGCCGCCGACGTCGGTGACGGCTCCGAACCAATCCCAGCGAAGGCCGAAGTTGACGGTGAGGCGCGAGGTTGCTTTCCAGTCATCGAGCCAGTAGAGGCCGACTTTCTTCTGGTGCATATCGTTTGTCGGAACGCCTTCGGCCGAATTCGCGTTGAGCGGAACTCCGAGCATGAAAGCGGAGAAGGCGTCGGGGATGCCGGTGATGTCCGGTGAGAAAGTGATTTGGCCTCGGGGCTGATTGGAGGCCTCGTTGACGACGGGGCTGAAGCGCCACTGGCCGCCGAATTTGAAGTTGTGGCGGCCGCGATTGATGGAGACCGAGTCGGCGACTTCGGCAGTTTCGTTGGTGTTGAAGGTGACGTTACCGGAGCCGATGCCGGAGAATGAAGTGATGTTGATGTTGGGCAGGCCTTCTTCGCGGGGGGTGAGAACGCGGTTGCCGTCGCCGGTGACGCGCATGTCGAGGCCGAGGTCGCGATGAGTGAAATCGGTATTGGTTTGAAAGGCGACCTGATTGGCTCGAATGCGGTTATAGCCGACGCGAAGATCGTTGAGCATGCGGGGGTTCACCATCCAGGTGTGGCCGACGCCGAGGTTCTGGGCGCGGAACTGCGTGGTGAACTGGTTGACGCGCAATAACGGCTGATTGAGCCAGCGGGAAGGGACGAGGACGTAGCGTGCGAAGAGGCGGTGGTTTTCGTTAAAGCGGTGGTCAACGCGGGTGAGGAACTGGTTGGAATCCAACTCCTGATCGTTAGAGCCGGCGAGGTTCTGGGTGTTTCTGGCGGCGAGCGCAATGTCATCCATGTTGGGAAGGGGCATGAAGCCGCCTTCGGGAAGCGGAGACCCTTTTTTAGCGGTGAGGATGTTGAGGGAAACCGGGTTGATGAGATTGCGCGGAATGATGTTGCCGGGGAAGGGGAGGGAATCGCCGGGAAGACGAATGGCGCGATTGACGGCTGGGTTGGCGTCGTTGGGATACCAGCGGTTGCCTGGGCGGATGATTTCGGACATGTCGCCGCCGCGCATGGCCAAGGTGGGGACGGTGGTTCTTGAAGGCGTTCCGCGGCGTTCACGGCGGCCTTCGTAGTTGACGAGGAAGAAGGTTTTGTCCTTGACGATGGGGCCGGAGAATAGGCCGCCGAACTGGTTGCGGCGGAGCTTGTTCTTAGCTTGATTGGGAGCAAGGAAGAAGCCTCGGGCGTCGAAGGTGTCGTTGCGGAGGAATTCAAACGCAGTGCCGTGATAGCGGTTGGTTCCGCTCTTGATGGAGACATTGGCTTGCGCGCCGGAGTTCATTCCGTACTCGGCGGAATAGACAGCGCTTTGAACCTTGAATTCCTCGATGGCTTCGACGGAGGGAACGAAGAGCATGGACGACTTGAAGCCGTCGGTGGCTGAAACGCCGTCGAGAGTGATGTTCTGATTGGCGTCGCGCTGTCCGTTGGCGGAGAGGCCGACAATTTGACCGGGCATGGCGCGGGTGCCGATGGTTTGCTGGCCGTCAACGCCCATACGGGCGGAACCGTAGACAACGCCGGGCATCAGCGTGGCGGCCTGGGCGAAGTTGCGTCCATTGAGGGGCAGTTCGACGACGCGCCTGTGGTCCACGACGGAGCCCAGAGTGGCGTCCTCCGTTTTGAGGAGCGGAGTGGAGGCGGAGACTTCGACGCGTTCGGCCTGCTGGCCGACTTGCAGCTGGAAATCGATGCGGGCCTTTTGATTCAGCTCCAGTGAAACGTTGCGGCGGACTTCCGTTTTGAAGCCGGGCGCGACACAGGTGACCTCATAGGAACCGGAGTCGACGAGGGGGAAAATGTAGTTTCCCGTTTCGTTGGAGGTTGCCGTGCGGACGTCGCCGGTTTCGACGCGTTTGGACGTGATAACTGCGCCGGGGACGACGGCGCCGGAGGCATCGGTGACGAGGCCGAGAATTTGGGTGGATGCTGTTTGGGTAAAGACGTTTGCGGCGATCAGGAATAACAAGGCTACATATTTCATGTTGGTGTTTCTCCGTTGGACGGGAATAGTATATACGGTTGCGGTGGCGTCGGGGAAACCGGCTCCCTTACGGTCGCGGCTCGGTAACGGGTTTCGCGGTAACGGGTTTCGCGGTAACGGGTTTTGGCGCCGGGATGTGGTCGTGAAAGATGGGTTCGAAGTACCACTGGTCGATGTCGG
>SHUN01000107.1 GCA_009697495.1 Bryobacterales bacterium
CATCAAGCTTGAAGGCGTCGAAAAAGCTTCCGTCGAAGACTCAAAGAAAGTGGTGCAGATCTGTACCGAATATGCCCAAAAAGGCATGTTTAACATCTTTCTCGCCGTGTTCTTCGCCACGCTCGCTTTCGCCTTCCTGGAGCCGTACTTCTTCATTGGCTATCTGATTTCCATTGCGCTTTTCGGCTTGTACCAGGCCATTTTCATGGCAAACGCCGGCGGCGCCTGGGACAACGCGAAGAAGATTGTGGAAGTGGAGTTGAAGGCCAAAGGGACCGACCTCCATTCGGCCACAATCGTTGGCGACAC
This sequence comes from Bryobacterales bacterium, assembly GCA_009697495.1. GTDB lineage: Bacteria > Acidobacteriota > Terriglobia > Bryobacterales > Bryobacteraceae. The sequence goes on from SHUN01000107.1 coordinate 310, forward strand.
GGTTGGCGATCCGTTTAAGGACACTAGTTCCGTCGCGCTCAACCCGATCATTAAATTCACGACGCTATTTGGACTTCTCGCCGTCGAACTGGCCGTCTCAATCACGGAGACGCAAGGCGCTAGTTTCACCAACATCCTTTCCGTCGGCTGCCTGGCCGTCGCGTTATTTTTCGTCCATCGCAGCTTTTACGGGATGCGGATCGGAAAATAGGCAATCTTCCAAACGCGAACTCCCCCCACTCGGTGTCCAGGCCCGGCCTGTGTCGGCTCCTCAGTGGGCGTTCGCTGGCAGGCGTTGCCTCTAAACGCCTGCCCCGTGCCAAAAACGCTACTGTCTGGCGCCTCGGTACTTTTAGCACCTCCGCGTGAATCCCATGCTGCATGCAGGACAGAATTCGGCCGGCGGTCTTTGGATCATCACTCTCGACTGGATATCATCTTTTGATATCATGAGGCAGTGAGCAAACACCAGCGCGTGCTGGAAGCGATCTTCGAAAAGCGAGCCAACATTGCATGGGCGGATATTGAAGCGATGCTCTCCTACCACGGGGCGGAAATCTCGGAAGGCCGGGGATCGCGCGTGCGTATCGCTCTCAACGGTGTGCGCGCCGTTTTCCATCGACCGCATCCTCAGAAAGAGGCCGGCCGCGGCCCGGTCACTTCCATGCTCAGATTTCTCGTTGAGGCGGGCCTGGGCCGGGAGAGGAAATCATGACCTACAAGGGATATCAGGCAATAGTGGAACTTCACGAAGAAGACGGCGTATTTCACGGAGAAGTGATCAACACGCGAGACGTGATTACCTTCCAAGGTTCTTCCGTGGAGGAACTGAAACTGGCCTTTGAAGATTCAGTGAATGACTACTTGGAGTTCTGCGCCTCTCGCGGGGAAGACCCGGAGAAGCCATTCTCCGGGAAATTTCTGGTCCGTGTGCCGCCCGAAGTGCATCGCCTAATTATGGCGGAGGCCAGGCGGCAGGGCAAAAGCTTGAATGCCTATGTTCTGGAGAAGCTGCGGCAAGGGCCCATTTGAATAATGAGGGCGGCCGCAACCGCCGATCCCGCCCCCCACAGGCGTCAACAAACCAGGGCGGCGTCCACCAACGCCGCCCGCGAACTCAGACCCTAATCCCTCAACTGCACCAGCGCCTCCCGCCCCTCCAAAACCGCGGCCGCGTCCTCCGCCGTGAACTCCTCCACCTTCGACGAAATATTCATCGAGCAGAATTTCGGCCCGCACATCGAGCAGAAATGCGCGTCCTTGAAACCTTCCTGCGGCAACGTCTCATCGTGATAGGCCTGCGCCGTTTCCGGATCCAGCGACAACTCAAACTGCCGCCGCCAATCGAACTTATAGCGCGCCCGCGATAACTCATCGTCCCTGTCCCGCGCCCCTGGCCGGTGTCGCGCGATGTCAGCCGCGTGCGCCGCAATTTTATACGCGATCAGCCCCTGCTTCACGTCTTCCTTATTCGGCAGGCCTAAGTGCTCCTTCGGCGTCACATAACATAACATCGACGCCCCGTACCAGCCAATCATCGCCGCGCCGATGGCCGAAGTTATATGATCGTAACCAGGGGCAAAGTCAGTAACCAACGGTCCCAATGTATAGAACGGAGCCTCATAACATAGCTCCTTTTCCTTCTCCACCTGCATTTGAATCTGGTCCATGGGGATATGCCCCGGACCTTCAATCATCACCTGCACGTCGTAATTCCAGGCCCGGCGAGTCAACTCGCCCAGCGTCTTCAACTCCGCGAACTGCGCTTCGTCCGAGGCGTCCGCCAGCGATCCCGGCCGCAGCCCATCGCCCAGCGAAAAACTAACATCATGCTTCTGGAAGATCTTGCAGATATCGTCATAGCACTCATACAGAAAATTCTGCTTATGATTCTTGACCATCCACTCGGCTAAGATTGACCCGCCGCGGCTCACAATTCCCGTAATCCGCTTCGTCGTCAATGGGATGTATTGGATCAACACGCCCGCATGAATCGTCATGTAATCCACGCCCTGCTCGGCCTGCTCCTCAATCACTTCCAACATGACGTTCTTGTTCAGGTCCTCCACGCGCCGCACACGCGAAAGCGCCTCGTAAATCGGCACGGTCCCAATCGGTATCGGCGAGTTGGCGATGATGGCCTTGCGAATCATCGGAATATCGCCGCCGGTGGAAAGATCCATCACCGTATCGGCGCCGTACTTCACCGAATACCGCAGCTTTTCCAGTTCGGCTTCCACATCGGAAGTCGTGGAGCTGTTGCCGATGTTCGAGTTAATTTTACACGTTGACGCCACGCCAATCGCCATCGGCTCCAGCGAATGGTGATTGATGTTGGCCGGGATGATCATCCGTCCCCGCGCCACTTCGTCGCGCACCGTCTCCGGGCTCAGCCGTTCTTTCAGGGCGATATATTCCATTTCACCCGTAATTACGCCCTTCCGGGCATAATGCATCTGAGTCCGGACCACATCGCCAACGCGCGCGGCCACCCATTCACTTCGGATTCCCATACGGATCATTATCTCATTTCGTTATAGTTGAGTGATGTTCCCCCGGTTCTGGGCGGTTCTGACACTGTTCAGCCTCCCGATATTTGCCGTCGACGCCACTGAGTATCGCCAACGCCGCGCCAAAGTCTGCGAGCAACTCGCCAAGCAAAAGGGAATTCTCGTCCTCTATGGCGCCACCGAAGCCGAGCGCGGCGATCTCCGCAGCCGCTTCTTCCAGGAAGCCAATTTCTATTACCTCACCGGCTGGTCCGAACCCGGCGCCCTCCTGCTGTTAACACCCACTGACGAATTCCTCTTCCTTCCTCCCCGCAACGAAGCCCGGGAGATTTACACAGGCCGCAAACTTGTCGCCGGTGACCCCAACACGACCGGACTTGCCAATCTATTAAGCTCCAACCGCTTCGAAGTGACGCTGTTCCAAAACCTCGACGCGGCCGAGAAGATCTACGCCCTTCTCAATATCAACAAGTCATCCCCGCTCAAACGCCTCACTGGCACGCGCCCTGTTGAAAGCGTCGCGTCCATTCTTTTTTCCCTTCGGCAAATCAAATCTTCCGCCGAACTGGACCTCATCCAAAAGTCCATCGACGTTTCTGTGAAAGCCCACAAGGCCGCCTGGCAGCGGGCCGCCTCCGGCCTCTTCGAATACCAGATCGGCGCCACTATGACCAATATCTACTTCGAAGCCGGTTGCGAGCGCAGTGCTTACCCGCCCATCGTCGGTTCCGGCCCCAACTCCACCATCCTTCATTACAACAAGAACGACCGCCGCATGGATTCCGGCGAAGTCCTGCTAATGGACGTCGCCGGCGAATGCTCCATGTACGCCGCCGATATCACTCGCACCATTCCAGTCAACGGCAAATTCTCGCCCCGGCAACGGGAAATCTATGAAGTCGTCCTGGGCGCTCAACGGGCAGCCGTCGCGGCTGTCAAGCCTGGCATGCGTTTAGCCAAGGAGACCGAAAACAGCCTGCACAAGATCGCAATGGACTATATCAATCAGCATGGCCGCTCGCTCAAAGGCGAACCCCTCGGCAAATACTTCACCCATGGCCTTGGGCACCACGTCGGCCTCGATGTCCACGATCCCGGTCTCCCCATCATGCCCCTCGAAGCCGGTAACGTAATCACCATTGAACCCGGAATCTATATCCCGGAAGAAGGCATCGGCGTCCGCATTGAGGACATGCTGCTCGTCACCGAAACCGGCTCGAAACTCCTGACCGGCGCCCTTCCATCGGATCCCGATGTCATCGAAAAATCGTTACATGACAGGAAGCGGTAAAGCCCAATACTGGCTCGCTGTTTCCGCCGCCGGCCTCCTTGCCCTGGTCGCCAGTTGGACGCCGCTGGCCGCGCAGATTGACAACTACGCCACGGACTGGCTTTTCCGCGCCCACCCGCCAAAACCCTGGCTACCCCAATCGGCCATCCTCGCCCTCGATGAAGATTCTTACGAACTCACGCAGGGCGTCCGCAACCTTCGCTCCAAGCTCGCCGAAGCCATCGAAATCGTAGCGAAAGCCCAGCCCAAAGTCATCGCCCTCGACGTCGTGCTGGTCGACGCCGGCCAAGGCGGCGAGGATCAACAACTCGCCCTGGCGCTCCGCGCCGCTGGCAACGTCATCCTTCCCTGCGAACTCCTTCCAGGCTCGCGCTGGAAGCTTCCCCAGCCTATCTTCCTGGAAGCAACAGACGCGCTTGGGCACGTCCACGCCGAACCCGACGCCGACGGAATGAGCCGCCACATGCCGCTGGAAAAAACGGGTGATCGGCAACGATACTGGGCGCTCTCGCTCGAAGCGTTCCGCCGCGCCCAAAACGCCCAAATTACCGAGACATCTGAAGGCCTCGACATTGCCGGCCTCCGCGTTCCCGCCTCGCGCGACGGCGGCCGCCTGCTGCGCATTCGTTACCTTCCTCCCGATGCCGGCGGACAATCCCGCATCCCTCAAGTTACCCTTCAGCAAGTCCTCAAGGACCCGGCGGCCGCGCAGATTTTCAAAGACAAGATTGTATTCGTTGGCGCCACCGCCCAGTCCGCCACCCGCGACCGCATGATGACGCCCTACAACACCAGCCGCCCCATGCCCGGCGTGGAAATTCATGCGCACGCATTCGAAACCATTGCCCAGGGACAGTTCCTGGCCGACGCGGCCCCTTCATTCGTCCTACTTACGGCAGTCGCATTCATCGCCATCGCCGGAACGCTTTTCCTCCGCTGGTCCGGCACGCCGGCCTATGCGCTTGCCGCGCTGCTGATCTTGATTGCCCACGCTCTCCCGCATCTTTTTTTCCTCAACCGGTTGATCTTCCCTTATGTCGCCCCCGCCGCCACGGCGTGGTTCGCCGTCACGTGCGCCGCCGTTTTTCAATACTTCCGCACCCGCGAACAACTCGCCGAAACCGAAAGCGAGCGCTCCCGCTATCAGGAAGCGATCCAGTTCGTGACCCACGAAATGCGCACGCCCTTAAGCGCCATTCAGGGCTCCAGCGAACTCATGAATCGCTATAAGCTCAGCGAGGAGAAACAGAAGCAACTCTCCCAACAAATCCACACGGAATCCAAGCGCCTAGCCGGCATGATTCAAACGTTTCTCGACGTCGAACGCCTCTCCGCCGGCCAGATGAATCTCAAAACCGAGCCTTTCGAAATCGCCAAAATAGTCGCCACCTGTGTCGACCGCGTTCGCCCCCTCGCCGAACGAAAATCCATCCAAATCCAACTCCACGAATGCGTCTCCGCCACTGTCCGGGGTGACCGCGAGCTGATGGAGTACGCCGTCTACAATCTCCTGACGAACGCCGTCAAATACTCGCCCGCGGAAACGAAAGTCGATGTGAACGCGTCCTTGCAGGATGGACTTCTCAGCGTGGCGGTGCAGGACGAAGGCATCGGAATGAGCGCCGAAGAACTCAAAAAAATCGGCCAAAAATTTTACCGGACAAAAAAAGCGGAACAGTCCGGCGAAGTCGGCACCGGCATCGGGCTCTCGATTGTCCAGCAAATCATCAACCATCACGGAGGCCGCTTGCAAGTTACCAGTTCCCCTGGACACGGTTCTTGCTTTACGATGTTAGTACCGGCTTTGATTTCCCCCGCGTCCGTCCTGCCGGAATCGGAGAAGTAAACCTTGCAACGATTGCTGGTTGTCGAGGACGATAACGCTGTCCGCAACAATATCGTCACCTGTCTGGAACTCGAAGGGTTCGAAGTGGAGGCCGTTGGCACCACGCGGGAAGCCCTGGCTAAGTTACAGGATGGCAGTTACACCATCGTCCTTTCGGACATTTATTTAGACGAGCGCACGGGCCTTGATGTCCTGAACGCCGCCCGCGCAGCCAATCCCGATTGCGCCGTCATCCTGATGTCGGGCCGCGGCTCCATGGAAACGGTTATGGCTGCCACGCGCGGCGGCGCGTTCGACTATCTCGCCAAGCCATTCGACCTCGATGACATGGTCGACAAGATCCGGCGCGCCGAAGCTTCTCTCAATGAACCCGAGGAGAAGGAAACCCGCATCGACGACATCCCCGATACAGAAATGATCGGATCCTCGCCGCACATGGTCGAGATCTACAACATTCTCGCGAAAGTCGCTCCTACCGATGCCACACTCCTTGTGGAAGGCGAAACCGGCACGGGCAAAGAGCTGGTCGCGCGCATGATCCATCGCTATTCCCGCCGTTCGGACAAGCCTTTCGTTGCCGTCGATTGCGGATCCATCCCGCCCTCGCTGCTGGAGAGCGAACTCTTCGGCGCTCTGAAGGGCTCTTTCACCGGCGCTGACCGCGACCGCGTCGGCGTCTTCGAATCCGCCAATCACGGGACGATCTTCCTGGATGAAATCGGTGACATCGACCTCAACTTCCAGGCCAAACTTCTCCGGGTTCTCCAGGAGCGTGAAATCCGTCCGCTCGGATCCCCGCGCAGTAAATCCATCGATATCCGCATTGTCGCCGCCACGAACAAAAATGTTCGCCAACTGGTCGAGCAAGGCAAATTCCGCGAGGATTTGTGGTTCCGACTCGATGTCGTTCGCATTGAAATTCCGGCGCTGCGCGAACGCCGCGGCGACGTCCCGCTCCTCGCCCAGACCTTCCTCGATCGCTACAACGAGCGCTACCAAAGCCGCGCCATCCTTACCGACAGCGGCGTCAAGGCCCTGGACTCCTACACTTGGCCGGGCAACGTCCGCCAACTCCAACACCTCATGGAACGCCTAGTCATCCTGGCTCCGCAAGGCCGTATCGATGAATCCGCCGTCAACGACTCTATCGCCGAAGGCGAGGGCAAGGACACGGTCGGCGAAACTCTTGAAGGCGCCAAGACGGAACAGATCCGGAAAGTACTCGCCGCCACTGGCGGGAACAAAAGCAAAGCTGCCAAGATTCTCGGCATCGAACGCAAGACGCTCTACCGGCTCATCGAGCGATTCGGTCTCGACAAATAAACCATGCTCACTCGACGCCACGCCCTCCTGGCTCTGTCAGCCGCCAGTTGCGCACCCAAGCCCGATAATATGAAAGCCATCGCCGAGCGCTACGTAAAGCTGATCCTCGGGATCGGCCACCACGATCCTAACTACGTCGACGCCTATTACGGTCCTGCCGAATGGAAGCCCGCCAAGCAGCCCTTGGAGCAACTCGCCACCGAGGCCAGCGCGCTTCTGGACGCCATCGGCGGACAAATTGGCGGCGATACCTACCGCCAGAACTACCTGCTTGTCCAAACCCGCGCGGCCGGCGGGCGGATTCGAATGCTTCGGGGCGAGACGTTCTCTTTCGACAAAGAAGCCCAAATGCTCTACGAGGTTGACCCTCCCGTCGTCAGCCGCGCTGAGCTCGAAACAAGCCGCGCCGCCGTTGAAAAGGCTCTTCCCGGACCCGGCACGCTGGAAGACCGCTACGCCAAGTTTGATGCCCGCTTCGCTGTACCGGCCGCAAAGGTTGATCAAACCTTCAAGGCCGCAATCGCCGAAGCGCGAGCCCGCACGAAGAAGTGGATTCCCACGCTGGCCGCCAATGAGTCATTCGACGTCGAATACGTGAAGGGGAAGTCCTGGAGCGCCTACAACTGGTACAAAGGCAACGCCCGTTCGCTGATCCAGGTAAACGTTGATCTTCCCATCGGCATCGACCGCATTCTCCACCTCGCCTGCCACGAAGGATACCCTGGCCACCACGTTTATAACGCCCTCCTCGAAGCCCGCCTCGTAAATGAATTGAGTTGGAGCGAATATAGCGTCTATCCCCTGTACAGTCCGCAATCGCTGATCGCCGAAGGGACAGCGGACTACGGCGCGAGCCTGGTCATCAGCGGGGACGACCGGCTGAAAGTTAAGCGGGAGGTCCTCTTCAAAGCGGCTGGGTTAGATCCCGCTCTCGCCG
>SHUN01000108.1 GCA_009697495.1 Bryobacterales bacterium
AATGACCCGTCGTGCAAATAGTCGACGTCGTGATGTTCGACGTGGGTCTGCGCTTTCGGTGTTGTAAGTGTATCAGCCATGTGCCCCCCCTACTTCAATTCCTTGAGATAGGCAATTACGCCCTTAATCTCGATCTCGCGCAGCAAGCCCTGGAAGGTGGGCATCACGGGCTCGAAACCGGCGACCACCTTTGCCTGCGGATTTAAAATCGATTCGCGAATGTAGTTCTCGTCGACAACCATCGTGCTGCCGTCCTTAAACTTTTCCGTGCGCCCAAAAAGTCCTTTGAAACTTGGGCCTTCGCCTTTTTTCCCGTCAACGGTATGGCAGGAGTTGCAGCCCTTCATTTCCCAAACCATTTTGCCCAGATCGGCGGGCTTCATCTTGTAGAGCTCTTCGTCGCCCTTTTCCAGCCATTCGGCGTACTTGGCTGGAGAATCGACAAACAGATCCGCCATCATGCCGGAATGGTCCTTGCCGCAATACTCGGCGCAAAACACCTGGTGCTTGCCCGGAACCGTCGCGGTAAAGTTGATGTCCACATAGCGGCCGGGGATAATGTCGGTTTTCGTGCGCAAGACGGGAATAAAGAAGGCGTGCAGCACATCCTCACTCGTCAGGATCAGCCGGATCGGCTTGTTCACCGGCACGTGTAGAGACCGGATCGACCGGGTGCCGTCCGGATACTCGAATGTCCAGCTCCACTTCTTGCCCGTAACGTGAATCTCTAATGCGTCATTCGGAGCAACGCTGGCCGCCGCATAATCATTGAACCCCCAGAAAAACACACCGATCACCAGGACCAGGGGGATGATGCTCCATGCCAGTTCCAACGCCAGATTGTGCTGGAAGTTGATAGTCAGGACCCCTTCCTTTTTGCGCTTGTACTTCCACGCAAAAGCCACGGTGAGGTAACAAATTAAGACGAAAAAGGCCATCGTCAGCCAAAAGATGAACATATACAAATTGTCAACTTTGGCCGCGTGCTCACTGGCCTGCATCGGCATCATCCAATCTCGAAACCAATTCATAGTGCCGTCCTTAAGAATACTGCTCCCGATCCCGCCGCCACAGCCGCATTAGCGTGACGCCAAGAATCAAAACCGTCATGGCCCCCCCTGCGCGCATGATGTTCCTTGCGGTCATCACATAGCTTCGCGCGTTGGGATCGTACTGGAAGCAGTACAACAACATCTGCTCCATTTTCGTGCCTTGCATCCGGCCTTGCGCCGCTTCGGTCAATCCGAGCCGCAAATCAAATGCCTTGTACTTAATTCCGTAGAGGTACCGCGCCACTTTGCCGTCGGGCGTCAACATGATTAACGCGGCCGAATGCGCGTACTGCTGGCGGGTCTTATCCCAGCGATACTTGTAGCCCACTTGGTTGGCAAGTTTCCGGGCGCTGTCATTGTTGTCCGCAAAAAAATGCCATCCCGGCGCCGGACGATCGAAACTCGCCAAATACGCCTGCTTCTTCGCGGCCGCCAATTCATGCGTTTCGCGCGGATCGAAGCTGATCGTGAGGATTTCGTACTCTTTCCCAGGCGTCCAACTCAGTTCCCGAATGCTCGATGTCACTCCGTTCAGAACCATGGAACAGAGCATGGGACAAGAGTAATAGACGAAATTGAGAATCACCGGGCGGCCTTGATTGAGGTAGGAACGCAACGGTACCGGACGCCCATTCTCGGCCACAAACTCTAACGAACCATCGACAACGGTTCCCAGTTTTTCATCCACGCCCACTTCCTCAAGTTCGCGTGGCGTTTTGTTGATCTGGGCCGAGGCTATCGTCCCGGCCGCCAACAACAAACTGAGAAGGGTGCGTATCATGCGTGGTGCTTATTTCGCCGGTGCGTTGGGATCCGGAGCCACGGCAGGCGCGGCCGCCGGCTCTTCGACTTTCTTTACGGCATAAGGAGCCGTGGGGTACTTGGGAGTTCCCGCTTTGGCTTCCGCCAGGACGAGCTCCATGGCCCGCGTGACAGGAACCCGAACGGTCCCCGCCGCTTTATCGGAAATGCCGTAGCTGTTTAAAAGCTGATCCTCTTTTGCCCGCAAGTCAAGGAGGTCCTGTGAGACCGGCGTTAACTGCGTCTCTTCAATGATGCGATCCCGGTAGGCGTTGAAGTAGTAGGTTACGCCCACGATCACCACCGCGAGGATCACAACGATTCCAACGATGTTCAGCAAGATCGGAATCGTCAACGGCTCTGAGCGGTCATAGCCAAGCTCGGCGCTCACCGGTTTCGTATTCTTATCCGGATTAGACATTCTGGAATTCCAATCCTTTCTTGAACCGCGGATCGCCGACCGGCGCGATGACCACCTTCCGCAGACGCAGCCAGAACGCTAACGCCAGCGTACTCATCACCGCCGCCAGGGCGGCCAGGTCGACCCAGCTCGGCGCGACGCCGTTCTTCTGGAAATTCGGCATCACCAGCCAATAAATGTCGATGTAGTGCATTGCGAGGATCCAGACCGTCGCAAACTTCAGCACATTGAGCGTGCGCTTGCTTTGCCGCGCCAATAGCACCAGAAATGTGATTATGAAGTGGCCGAATAGCAGGATCCCGCTGACCCCTTCCCAGGTGCCTGTCCGCCTCATTTTGAAGAAAATCGTCTCTTCCGGCAGGTTGGCGTACCAGATCAGCATGTACTGAGAAAACGCGATATAGGCCCAGAAGATGGTCAACGCGAACATCCACTTACCAAGGTCATGATAGTGCTCGATGGTGACGGAGTTCACCATGATTCCGTTTGCCCGGAAACGCAAAAAGATGAAGGTAAGCAGGGCGAAGAAGCCCCAGGCACCGCCCGCCAGACAATAGACGCCGAACATTGTGGAATACCAGTGCGGATTCAGCGACATCACCCAATCGACGCTCGCCAGCGATGCGGTCAGGAAGAAAACAAGCATCCCGGGCGCGCTCCAGCGTTCGTTCGACAGCGTTGGTTCGATCGCTTTCGTCGAATCCTGCGATTTTGAATTCGAATACAGCCGCCAGGCCCAGAAACTCCAGATCGCGAAGTAGGCGACGGCGCGGAGGTAGAACAGCTTCGGGTTCAAGAAGGCCGCGTACACCGGAACCTTTAGTGGCAAGAATTCTTTGGCGACGAACTCCGGGTGCGACCACTCGTAGAGCGTGTGAACGCAGAGTCCGATTGGAATGAAAAGGATCGCCAATACCGGCAGGGACATCATGATGTTTTCCATGATCCGCCGCACAGGCACACTCCACGCCGAACCGGTCAGGTGCTGAATCATTACGAACAACGAGGCGCCGATCGCAATGGAAAAAGCAAAAAAGAAGGCGACCAAATAGGATTGCAGGAATTGATCATGGTTGGCTGCATAAGCCGCCAATGAGGCGCCCCAGGCAAGCAGAAAAAACGCGCCGATGACGTTTCGGCCCCGGTCCCAAATGGCGTCGGGAATGTAGTAGCTGTCCTGCTGCGCACTATGTTGATGAGTTTGGCTCATGTTGTTTATCGAACCCCCGCCCGCAAATTTTCCGGCACATCGTCGATCTTGCCGCCGTTGGCGCGCTGCAACACCCGGAGGTAGGCGATCACAGTCCAGCGGTCATAATCCGAGATCTGATTGCGATAGGCCGACATGATACGGCGGCCGTCGCTGATGATTGAGTACAATTCGCCATCGTTTCGATCGCGAATCTCCTGCTTGTGTAGGTTCGCCGGCTGAAAGACCGCCCCCGCCCGCTTGCCGACGATCCCGCCGCCCGAGGCGGTCCGGTCATGGCACGGCGAGCAATAGACATTGAATTTCTTCTGTCCGTTGCGAAGGGTGATCTCGTTGATTTCCACGGGATTCTTGCCGACATATTGCCCGCCCGAGTGGCCGAAGTGATAGCCCTCGTCCGCAAAGTAGTTTTCGCGGGAAACGGTCCCAACCACCGGACGGCGGCTGGCGGAGCGGTCGGGAAAGAGCGGACTCTCCTGTTGCGGTTTGTATTTTTCCTGAATCTTCATGTCAGGGAGAATCCAAAGCGGCGGAGTATCTTTGCCGGCTCCGGGCCCACAGCCGGCCATACCGGCGAATGCCGCGACGATCAAAATTGTAGTTGCCAGTCGCATTCGTTACGCCTCGATCAATTCCAGCTTGTCCGCGCCCTGCGCCGCGAGGAAATCCCGCGTCGCCGTCGCGTCAAACTCCCGGTCACTGGCTTCGATGATCAGGACGAACCGGTCGTCCGTTATCGCCTTGTGCCCGGAGTAGTTGAAGATAGGGTGATAAAGCCGCGGCAGTCCGTTCATGGCGATCATTCCGAAAACAGCCACAAACGCCGAGAACAGCACGGTCAATTCGAAAATAATCGGAATCGACGGCTCGAAGGAGAAGAACGGTTTGCCCGCGATCACCAGCGGATAGGCGACAGCGCCGGTCCACCATTGGAGCAGTATCGCAATCGTCATCCCCACGGCCCCACCGCACACCACAAAATAGCCTAGATTCGACTGTTTCGCGCCCATGGCGTCGTCGATCCCGTGAATCGGAAATGGAGTATAGGCCTCCATCTTCGAGTAGCCCGCTTTACGCGCCGCCTTGATGGCACCCATGAGGCGCTCGGGCGAATCGAAATCCGCCACTAATCCGTGAATCGAAGGTTTTTCAGCCATTAGTGCGCCGCTCCCACATGTTCTTTGCCCTCAGAGGCCGCAACGGCCTCATCCAGATAGTGCTTTTCATGCGCAGTGGCCGAAAGCATGCCCTTCACTTCGCTCATCGCGATAATCGGAAGGAAGCGGGTGAAGAAAACAAACAGCGTCAGAAACAGTCCGAACGTACCGAAGAACGTGCAGATGTCGACGAAGGTTGGCCGGAAGTAACCCCACGCGCTTGGCAGGTAGTCGCGATGCAAACTGGTCGCGATAATCACGAACCGCTCAAACCACATGCCGATGTTCACCACGATCGAGATCACAAACATGAACGGTAGATTTCGGCGCAGCGACCGGAACCAGAAAAACTGCGGCGAAATGACATTGCAGGAAACCATCGTCCAGTAGGCCCAGGCGTACGGCCCCATGGCCCGATTCATGAACGCATATTTTTCGTACGGATTGCCGCTATACCAGGAGATAAACATTTCGGTCGCGTAGGCGTAACCGACGATCGTTCCCGTCGCCAGGATGACCTTGTTCATGTTATCCAGATGCGTGATCGTCACCAAGTGCTCTACCTTATAGATCCACCGGGCAATCACCATTAGCGTGACGACCATTGCAAATCCGGAGAAGATGGCGCCCGCGACGAAATAAGGCGGAAAAATAGTCGTGTGCCAGCCGGGAACAATCGAAACCGCGAAGTCAAACGACACGATCGTATGCACGGAAAGCACGAGCGGTGTCGAAAGACCCGCCAAGATCATGTAGGCTTTTTCGTAGTGCTTCCAGTGCGTCGCCGACCCTCGCCACCCCAAACTCGCAATGCCATAAGCAATCTGGCGGCCCGTGGTTGTCGCGCGGTCGCGTATCGTCGCCAAATCGGGGATCAGCCCGACGTACCAGAACAACGCCGAAACCGTTCCGTAAGTCGAAACCGCGAAAACGTCCCATAGCAGCGGACTGCGGAAGTTCTGCCACAAGTCCAAAAATTCGTTCGGAATCGGGAACAGCCAGTAGGCGCGCCAAGGACGCCCGACGTGGATGCCCGGATAGACCGCGGCGCACGCCACGGCGAAGAGCGTCATCGCTTCCGCGAACCGGTTGATCGACGTCCGCCATTTCTGCCGGAACAGGAAAAGGATGGCCGAAATCAGCGTACCGGCATGGCCGATGCCGATCCAGAACACGAAGTTCGTAATGTCCCAGCCCCAGCCGACCGGGCCATTGTTGCCCCAGACGCCGACGCCAGTCGCAACCAGATACGCGATCATCAGGCCCATCATGCCCGTGATGCTGCTCGTGATCGCCAGCGCTATGTACCAGTTGCGGTGCGTTGCAACTTCCGAAACGATGCTCACGGCCTCGGTCACGTCGTGATACGACGGCGTACGGCCTGTCGTCAGCGCCGGCGACAGCCGTTCTTTCATATCCACTGTTTGAGAAAGTTCCGCCATTACGCCAGCTCCGGATTGGGATTGCGCAGTTTCGCCAGATACGTCGTGCGCGGCTTCACATTGAGTTCATGGAGCAGCGAGTAATTCCGATGGTCTTTCTTTAGCTGCGCCACTTTAGATTCGGGGTCGTTGATGTTGCCGAAGGTGATTGCGTCCGCCGGGCAGGTCTGCTGGCAGGCGGTAAGAATCTCTCCGACTTTATAAGGACCGGGAGCACCCGAAGCGCGCCCTTCCGCCTTGGACTTAATCTTTGCTTCCTGGATGCGCTGCACGCAGTAGGTGCACTTTTCCATCACGCCGCGCATGCGCACCGAGACATCCGGATTTTGAGATAACTTTGTGATCTCTTCCATGTCTTTGTGGAAGTTCAAGTAGTTAAATCGGCGCACTTTATAAGGACAGTTATTGGCGCAGTACCGTGTGCCGACGCAGCGGTTGTACGCCATGTCGTTCAGCCCTTCGGGGCTGTGCGTCGTCGCCGCCACCGGGCAGACCGATTCGCAGGGTGCATTTTCGCACTGCTGACAGGCCATCGGCTGGTACACCGCCTGCGGATCTTCTGCGTCGCCGGTAAAATACCGGTCCAGACGAATCCAGTGCATTTCACGGCCTTTGCCGACCTGTTCTTTACCGACAACCGGGATGTTGTTCTCGCTCTGACATGCCAGCAGGCAGGCGTTGCAGCCAATGCAGGAATTTAAGTCGATCGACATTCCCCACTGATTGCCCTTGGAATAATCGTGCGGGTCAAACAGGGAGAATAGCTCGACGTGCTCTTCTTCATGCTTAGCGAAATGCGGCTCTTTTTCGAATTTTGCGAGCGACGCTTCCTGAACGATCGGGCGCCCTTCCTGGCTGTGATGTTCCTGCGTCGTCACCATATAGTAGGTGCCCGCCGCCTTCGTCACATTCCCATTCGTTGCGAAGCCCATCCCCGTCGACGGGCGAACCGCAAAAGCGTTGTAGCCGATCCCCCTGCCCACCCGGCCAATCGCCGTGCGGCCATAACCCACCGTCAGCGTCACCACACCATCGGCGTGGCCCGGCAACACATACACCGGCGCCTCCACCTTCTGGCCGCCGATTTCCACTGTGATCCTTTGGGCGTACATGCCCACGTTATCCGGGATCACCTCGACCTGCAGCTCTTTGGCCGTCTTCGGGCTCATCAGCGCGGCGTTGTCCCAGACCAGTTTCGTCATCGGCTCCGGCGCTTCATGGAGCCACGCATTATTGGCGAACCGGCCATCCCAGAAGTTGGCGCTCGGGAAGAATGAAACTTCGATCTTTGTTGACGACTTTGGCGCGCTGTTCACAGCCGCCTCGACGCGCGTTTTATCAGCGTTCGCCTTCACTGCAACCGGGGCGCCAGCAGCCACAACGCCGTCGTGAAGCGTCTTCCGCCACGCGGCATCATCGAGCTTCAACTGCGCCTTCACTAAATCGACGGCCTTGCCCCATTTACCGGAAACCAGAAAACCGGCCACTTCGACGGCTGACTTCGTACCGAATAGCGGCTCAATCAACGGTTGGACCACCGAGACCGTTCCGTCCACATTGGCGGCGTCGCCCCAAGCTTCCAAATAATGCGACTCGGGCAGATGCCACTTGGCAGCCACCGCGGTTTCGTTCACTTCCGCGCCCAGATGGATGGAGTTGCCAGCCTTCTTCATCGCCTCCGCAAAACCGAAATCGGCCGGAGCGTCGTAAACCGGATTTCCGCCCAGTACCACCAACGCCTTCACCGCGCCGCTGTTCAATTCCGCGACCAGTTCCTTCACCGCCGCCAACGGACGCCGCTCTTCTTTCGTGTAGCTCACCGTCTCACCGGCATTGCCGAGAGCCTGGTTGATCAAAGCGACAACGGCGTGAACCACTGCCGGCTGACGCGGCCCGGCCAGCACGATGGATTTACCCTTCGTGGCCTGCAAATCCTTCGCCAGCGCCTTTATCCACTTATCCTGCTTATCCTGCTGCCCCAAAACCTTCAACCCGGTAATCGCGCCAAGTTCCCGAGCCAGATCAAAAACGAAGGTCTGTACATCGCTCGGCTTCACGCGCAGCCGGTTATCGGCCATCGCGCCGGTCAGCGTGAAGTTGCTCTCG
>SHUN01000109.1 GCA_009697495.1 Bryobacterales bacterium
CTGGCTCCCCGGCCGAAGCAATGGTCGGGCGTGAGGCGAACCAACGGCGGAAATGGAAAATATTGTTCGTGGGCAACACGAGACACGACTTTGGCGTGGATGAAAATGTCTTGCCCAGCGGCAAATCGTGTTCTTGGTGTGGGTCCGTTTTGGAGAACACAACCGGATCAATTTTGGAGCGTGCCGAAGTTCGTCTGACTACGCCTTCGCTCTGGACTCAAGCCCACGCTCGGCTTCTGTGCCGGCACGGTCTGCAGCTTTGCGTTTTGCATGGCGCTATCGATCACCGCGGAATGCGGATGCGAGCGTTATACTCGCTACAGGAGCGCGAAATGAGCGACGAGTTACAAGATCTTTTGAACGTCGCCTACCAGCCTGTCATCGTCGGGCTTCAACCCTTTTCGTTCGAGGATCTCATGCGTTGCATCGACCCCGCGCCGGACGAGGAGACGGAGCGCTTCGTAGCGGCCATTTACGCTGATCGACGGCTGGCAGTCGAGGATGCCTCTTCTGAATGAGCCGAATTGTCGTCGATACAGACGTCGCTTCCTATATCTTCAATTGGCATTCACTGGCGCCAAAGTATGCCGATGCCTTGCGCGGATCCGAACGGATACTTTCTTTCATGACAGTTGCTGAATTGCGCCTGGGTGCGATTTCCGGGAGTTGGGGTGACCGTCGGCGCCTTCTCCTCGAACAATTTATACATCGATTCGAACTGGTCTACGCGAACGACGGCTTGTGTACGGTTTGGGCGCGGATTCGCGCGGAAGCGCGAGCGGCGGGCCGGGCACTGCGTCCGCAGGACGCCTGGATGGCGGCCACCGCATTGGCGCTCGACGCGCCGCTGGCAACAAACAACAGGCGCGATTTTGAGTGCGTTTTGAAGCTTCAATTGTTTTCGCTTTGACGCCGCTGATTGGCATTTTCGGGGAGGCGTGGAAGTGTTTCATTATCGGTTGGAACCACGATTTCCAAAATGCGGGGAATGCGCGATTGGGAAGGCTCCCGTTCAACGCCACGAGACGATTTGTGAGCGGAGCATGGCTGCCTGCGCCGGCCTGATCGCCGGAAATCTCGTCTACATGTCGACGCCTCAACTACCGCGAAAAGGAAAACTCACGAAATGATTTCGCCGAGTGTCTCAAAGTTCTTGACACGCACCTGCACCATCGCCAGCCAAGACCTCACCAATCACTATAAGGAGTCCCTTCCAAACTAGTCTTCTCCGACGAACTCCGCACATCAAAAATCCCCGGTTCCGATTGGCTTGCCGATGCCGACGCATCCTCCATAATCACCTTCCACGACGTGCTGTTCCCCGCGATCGGATCCATCGGCATTTGCCGTAAATACCCTTCGCGAATCAAATCTTCCAACTGCTGCGGCGCCTTCTGCTTGTCGTAGGTATACTCGTCGATCACCAGCCGCATGGAAGTCAGATTCTGCCGCAAAACGCTCTCCCGCGCCCGGATAATCGACTTCTGATACAAGGGCACCGCCACCGAAATCACCACGAGCACAATGGCCATGCAGACCATCAACTCGATGATCGTAAAGCCTGCCCGTTTACCACTCCGCATAAGGCGTCCCATCCGCGGCCTTTTCCATGGTCTTGGAAAAAACCGCAAACACATTTTGGCCGCCCCAGGCCGTCGATTTCGGGTCGTCCTGCGTGCTCCGCATTCCCCAGTCCGCCGTCTTGGTAAAGGGGTCCTTCGGAATCCGCCGCAGGAAGCGAAGTTTCTTCTCGCCCTCTGTCCCCTGGCCGTTCACTTTCACGCCTTCCACCAGCACTTCCAGCGACTCCGGATAATTCTCCTTCGCCGCGTTAAGCTGTCCCAGTTTCCCCGCGTCCGCCATGTCCTTGTACTTATCGATGGCCGTGTGAATTTCCCGCAACGCGACGCGCAACTCCTTCTCCCGCTCCCGCCGCACCCGGCTCCGCGCCAGCGGCACCGCCATCGATGCCAACAGCGCCAGAATCGTGAACGCCACGATCAACTCCACCAGCGTCATCCCCCGTTGGCCCCGCCGCCGCTCTGCGCTCACACCAAACATTACCGGATCTCCACGCCCACGCTCGGCTTCTGTGCCGGCACGGTCTGCAGCTTCGCGTTCTGCATCGCGCTGTCTATCACCGCGATCTGCGTCGTTCCCGCTTCCAGGGTCTGGAAGGTCAACGACAGCAACGCGCCATTCCCCGTCAATCCCGGCGCGCCCGCAGCACGGCTCAACTGAATGGCAACCTCGCCCTTCGCCGCCTGGTCGTTGTGACTGAAGTTCACCCGCTGTCCATCGCTGGACAGGAACGCGCCCGCGGTCACAGCCAGCAGCTTCAATTTTTTCGGGTCATATTTCACTTGCATCGGAGCGTGGAACAGGTCCACCGCCTCTCCAACCTGCAGCGTCACCACCACCGGCGACCCGGCGCGAGTCACCACGCCCTCCGGCTGGAAAGTCAGCTTTACCGGCGCCGCTGGCGGCAGCGTGGGCTTCGAAGGTTCTATGGGGTCCGGCGATGACGGCATCGTCAGCACCGGTCCAACAGGAACAGCGCCAACCGGCGCCTTCGCGGATTCCGGCGTCGCATATATCAGCCGCACCGTTTGGTCATTACCCGCCGCCACGCCGCGCAAGTTCACCGGCGTAATCTCCTGTGACCGCACAATATGCGGCACCAGCGCAATCACCAGTTCATTATTCGAAACGTCCACCGTCTCGCTTGAAAACAGCCGCCCCAGCCACGGAATCTGCATCAGCCCCGGGATGCCCGACACATTCCGCGTCGAAGTGGTCTTCACTAAACCGCCGATCAAATTCATCTCGCCTTCGCGGAGTCGCACATCGTGAATCACTTTGCGCTGCCCGATGACAGGCTGCTTAATCCCGCCAATATCAATCCGCTCCACGACATTCGAAATTTCAATTTCCACATGCATCGACACTTCGTCGTCGCCATGAATACGCGGCACCATGTCCATCACCACGCCGACCTCAATGTATTGGAACTGCGTGTTCACCAACGGGCTCATGCCGCCCTGGCCCACGCCGCCACCCCCGAATCCGCCACCGAAACTGCCGCTCGCCGTCGGGACTTTTTCACCAATGCGCAACTGCGCCTTCTGCCCGTCCGCCGCCCGAATCTGCGGCGTCTGCCGAACCTTACTGTTCCGGTCCGACATGATCGCCTGCAACAGCGCCCCCGGCAAATTCACGCTGAAATCCCCCGACCCCAGTGATCGCAACTGCCCCAATGGCAATGCCGCGGCCGCTGCCTTGGGCGAAAGGTTGAACTTCAATCCCGGCGTCTCGCCCGACACCAGTGTCGCCGCCAAATCCCGCGTGCGTCCCGTCGCCGTTTCCATCACGATCACATCCACCAGCACTTCCGCCTTCGGTTTATCCAGATCGCCTAACAGTTTTTCCACCAGCGCCACCTGGTCCACCGTCCCCCGCGCGATCACCGCGTTCTGCGCGTTGTACGTATACAGCCGCCGGATTTCCGTCACCGACCGCACCGATGTCGCGATTTCATTCAACTCCTGCACCGACGTAATATTCTGCAGGTAAAAAACCTTCACCACGTTGTCTTCGTAGTCCCGGCGCTTCGTAATGTTGTCGTTCGTCAGAAAGATCGTATTCGACGACAACGCCTTCCAATACGTCTTCGTCATCACCGACAAATGATCCAGCGCCTCTTCCAGATTCGTGTTCGTCAGATCCACGTTGTAGTTTTTCGACGGCTGCTGATACTCCGGATCCCAAATCACGTTGATCCCCGTCAGCTTGCCCAGCGTCTCGTACAAAACTTTCACGTTCTGGTTATTCATCTTCAGCGAAGTCACTTGCCGCGACAACGGCCGCAACTCCGGGACCCCCTGAATCGTGCCGATCTTCTCATCGCTCTTTTTCTTGGCGATCTGCAAAGGCGTCTGCCCCTTTTCGTCTTCCCGCATCATCGCGCCTTGGCGGCGCTGATAGTCCAGCATCGCCTTCGTCCGGCGGATCTCCTGCACCGCCAGCGAGGACGACGGGTCAATCAAAAACGCCCGCTCGAATTCGAGCATCGCCTCTTCCACTTTGCCCGCTTCGCGCAACTTCTGCGCGCGGTCAATCCGTCCCGCCCCCGCCGCGAACCGCGTCCGCCGCACCGACATTTGAAATGCAGTATCGGACTGGTCCTCTTTCAGCGCTAATTCGTAGTTCTCCAGCGCCTTCTCAAAGTCCCGCCCAAGCTCGGCCAGCTGGCCCGCTTTGTAGTATTTGTCGCCCTTACGGGTTTTCGCCTCCGCTGGGACAACACTGGTCCAGAGGATCGTGGCGCAGGCCAATAGGCTGCTTAACTGTCGAATATTCAGCATCTTGCAGAGGGTTCCGGTTTTGTCGCGTGCTAAAATGAGGCTTTGGTGGAGCGAATGGCAGTCCACCTATTAAGGAATGACGGCGCGCAGTGCGCCTCCGTTGAGAACAAAGTGCAGGAGATAATTCTTTGAGCGCCGTTAAGGCCAAATCCGCTACCGGTTTCAAGATCATCAGCGACAACCGCTCCGCCAGCCATGACTACGAGCTCATGGAACGGTTTGAGGCCGGTCTTGCCCTGACCGGGACCGAAGTGAAAGCCTGCCGCGCCGGCAAAGTGCAGCTCAAGGACGGGTTCGCCGCCGTCGAGAGCGGAGAAGCCTGGCTTATCAATGTCCACATCAGCGAATACTCGCACGGCAACATCGCCAACCATCTTCCCAACCGCAAACGAAAGCTCCTCCTTCACCGCCAGGAAATCGCCAAAATCCATGGCAAGACGCGCGAAAAGGGCCTCGCCGTCGTCGCCACCAAGATGTACTTTAAGGACGGCCGCGTGAAGGTGGAGATCGCCGTCGCCCGCGGTAAGAAGCTCCACGACAAGCGCGCCGCCGAAAAAACCAAAGAGCAAAACGCCGAAGCCCGCGCCGCTCTCATCCAGTCCAAATCCCACTAAGCCAATCCCATGCAGGTCATTCTTACTAACCAGTCCCTCACCGCCGTCGAAGCCGACGCCCTCTACATTCTCCAATTCGAAGCCGAAGGCCGCCCGGCCACTCCAAGTTATGACGCCGTTCGCGCCGCCAACCCTGAGTGGCTCGCCGAAGTCGAATCCTCCGGTGAAGCCAAGGGCCGCCTTTTCGATACCACCATTCTCCACCGTCCCCAGGGCTTCCAGGCCAAGCGCCTCGTCCTTGTTGGCGCCGGAAAGTCTGACAAGTTCGACCCCGCCGTTCTCCGCCGCCTCGTCGGCGCAGCGGTTCGAAAAGCCAAGTCCAACGGTTTCGCCAAACTCGTCCTCGCCCTCGATGACGTTTACGCTACCGCCGATTTCGCCGCCGCCATCGCCGAAGGCGTCCACACTGGCAACCATGAAGTCGATGCCCACAAATCGAAGAAGGACGAACGCACGGAACTCGTCGAATTCAAGGTCGTCACCGCCGAAACCCCAGCCGCTCTCCAGGAAGGCTTCTACCGCGGCAACATCCTCGGTGAATGCCAAAACTTCACCCGCGATCTCGCCAACGAACCCGGCAACATCCTCACCCCCGCCGTGCTCGTCGCGCGCACCCGCGCCATGGCCGAAACCGTCGACGGTCTCGAGGTCGAAATTCTTGACAGGGATCGCATGGCCCAACTCGGCATGGGCTCGCTCCTCGGTGTCGCCCAAGGTTCGCCCCTGCCGCCTTTTCTGATCATCGTCCGCTACAAACCCGCAACGCCTCCCACTTCCACCGACCACCTGGCCCTCATCGGCAAAGCCGTGACGTTCGACACCGGCGGCGTTTCCATCAAGCCCGCCGACGGTATGGAGAAGATGAAGTACGATATGGCCGGCGGCGCCGCCGTGCTCGGAGCCATGCTGGCCATCGCGTCGTTGAAACCCGCCATCCCCGTCACTGCCTACGTTCCCGCCGTTGAGAACGCCATCGGCGGCAATGCCCAGCGCCCCGGTGATATCGTTACCAGCCTCAGCGGCAAGACCATCGAAGTTCTCAACACCGACGCCGAAGGCCGGCTGATCCTGGTTGACGCGATCGAATACGCCAAGCGCCAAGGCGCGACGCATATGGTTGACGTCGCCACGCTCACCGGCGCCATCGTCGTCGCCCTCGGGCACATTCACGTCGGCCTGTTCTCCAATAACGACGCCTTTCGGCAAAGTGTACAGGCGAGCGCCGCCCGCCAGGGCGAGAAGATGTGGCACATGCCGCTCGACGACGAATACCGCGAATACTTGAAGTCCCCCTTCGCCGATATCGGCAACATCGGCGGACGCTGGGGCGGCGCGATCACCGCGGCCTATTTCTTGAAGGAGTGGGTCGGCGACACGCCGTGGGTGCATCTCGACATCGCCGGCACCGGCTGGCTCGACGAAAACAAGCCTGATATGCCCAAAGGCCCCACCGGCGTTTGTGTGCGGACTTTTGTTGATCTGGCGCTGAACTGGAAGTAGAGTTCGGTTAGGATTCGTCGAGTTTGGCCAAAATGAGCCGCATCGTTTGTTCCAGCGGCGCAAGGTCCCGTTCGACTATCCGCCAGACGCTCTCAAAGTCCACTTCAAAATAATCGTGGACCAGGACGTTTCGCATCCCGGAGATGGACTGCCAACCGATCTCAGCGTGTTCCCGCTTGTAACGCTCATCTAGCCGCTGCGTCGATTCGCAGAGAATCTGAAGATTTCGAAGGATTGCATCCTGGAGGGTACGCGAAGCGAAGACAGCCTCTCGTCCGTGGGCGGAATCTTCCCCGACCCTTCGAATACACTCGAGGATGTGTTCCACGTATGCTCGCTGCGATTTCACAGCGGCACTGCGTCACGGAGAACAGCGTCCCGGATCAGCGGGCTAAGGGACCGGCGGATGACCACTTGAACGGGGCGCGTCAGCAATTGCTCAAGATCCGCGACCAGACTGCCGGGAAACCATGGCGTCGTTTCTCCAGTGATGTCGATGAGGATGTCGACATCGCTGTCGATGGTTTCTTCTCCCCGCGCCACCGAACCGAACAGCCGCACGTTCCCTGCGCCGTGCCGTGCAGCTATGCGTAGAATATCCTCTCGACGTAGTCGAATCTGTTCTTGGACGCTCACTCAGCTCATTCTATCGCCTCTTCCGAGTTGCGCGCACCGGGCTTTCGCTTCCGCGGTTGAAAATCGCCGCGAGGTGCTACCCGCGCCATCCGGTAATCGCCGTCGTTACGCAATCGTGCACTCGATCCGAAAATCAGCTCAGCTTGGACGGATCGCGACGTCTTAGGTTCTCCTTCCACAGGATGTTCTTTCCCCTTTAGACAAGGACTCATCTGTAAAGATTTACGAAATACAACCCCGAATTGCTCTTGCTCAGGGATTGAACGAAATGTTTGCATTCAGCTTGATCTTGTACCAACACATAGCAGTAGTTTATGGGACATTTGCCTGGTCGCGCGGCCAGCGATTTCAAGTGGAGGGTTATGGCGGCCATTTTTCAGCACGGCGACATCGTGGTCAGGGGCAATCGCCGCGATGAGCGTGGGACAATCTGCGGACGGGCCAAACAGGTGGCTAGTCGTAATTTTTATCGAGTCCTATTCCCAAGCAATCCGTATCCCGTTGAGGTTGAAAGTGGACCCCATTGTCAAGACCGTTTTTGACTTTCAATCCGCTAATCTGCGACGGGTTTAATTTTGGAGTTGGGGCGGCCTCGGCGTGGAATCCGCAACCTGGAGTCCGAGCAATCCGTCCGTGAGGCGACAATCGAGCGGTTGCGTTCCGTGACCGCGGAACATATACTCACTGCTGCTGGAATTCTTCAAGTCGTCTAGATGAGAGGCATAACGCGGATGACGGCTCTTCTGCGTCGGCGCGATCACTGCGGCCTACTTCTTAAAGGAGTGGGTCGGCGACACGCCGTGGGTGCACCTCGATATCGCCGGCACCGGCTGGCTCGACGAAAACAAGCCTGATATGCCCAAATGCCCCACCGGCGGGAGATCTCAACGGCGACCTCTATACCCCAATGCCACCCACGCACCAACCCGAACCAAGCATCATCCTCTACCAAACCGAGGACGGCCGCACTCGCATCCAATGCCGCTTCGAAGGCGAAACTATCTGGCTTACCCA
>SHUN01000110.1 GCA_009697495.1 Bryobacterales bacterium
GCGGGCTTCGCCCTCCCTGCGGCAGTGGGCGCTCCGCGCCCACTAAGAGTCAAAAAGTAATTGTCGTTGATCCGGAGAAATAGTTGTCGCCGATGCGAAGAAATAGTTGACGCTGGACAGCGATTGTGCCTTACGCAGTGGCTGGGAAAGCGACGACGTCGCTACAAGTGGAGTACCGCGGGGTAAGGACCAATGCCGTGATCCTGCGAGTGACCGAAACGGCGCCGGGTTTGTTCACAGCGAACAGCAGCGGCAAGGGCCCCGGCGCGATATTGAACGCCGATAACAGCGTCAACACGGCGAGCAACGCCGCGCCCGTTGGCGGGATTGTCATTCTCTACGGAACCGGTGAAGGGATTACCGATCCGGGAGGACTGGACGGCCAATTGGCAACGAGCGTCTATCCGAAGCCGCGCCAGCCGGTGACGGTTCGAATCGGAGGGAAAGACGCCGAGGTGCTCTACGCCGGCGCGGCGCCCGGATTGGTGGCGGGCGTCTTCCAGATCAACGTGAAAATACCCGAGGGATTGGAGCCGGGGCCGCAACCGGTGGTGGTGCAGATTGGAACGGCTTCGAGTTCGCCGGAGGTCACGGTCGCGGTGTTGCCGTAAGGATTCCTTGGCGTTTGGCGACGCGGGCAAGAATTTCGAGTGCGCGGTCGAGTTGTTCGCGCGTGTGGGTCGCGGTGACGATGGTGCGGATTCTTGCCTTGCCTTCGGGCACGGTTGGGAAGCCGATGCCGGTGGCGAAGAGGCCTTCGTCGAATAAAGCGTTGCTGAAGGCATGCGCCTCGGCGGCTTCGCCTACCATGATCGGCGTGATGGGGGTCTGGCTGCGACCAGTGTCAAAGCCCAGCTTGGCGAGTTCCTCCTTAAAATAGCGCGTGTTCGCCCAGAGCGTTTCGATGCGCTCGGGCTCGGCTTCCAGGATGTCAAACGCGGCCAGACAGGCGGCGGTGACGGCGGGCGGATGGGAGGTCGAGAAGAGAAACGGCCGGGCGCGGTGGCACAGATAATCGATGAAATCCTTAGTGCCGCAGACGTAGCCGCCCAGGACGCCGATGGCTTTCGAAAGCGTGCCAACCTGAATATCGACGCGGCCGTGGAGTCCGAAATGGTCCACCGTGCCGCGGCCATTGCGGCCGAGGACGCCGGAGGAATGGGCGTCGTCGATCATCATGATTGCGTCGTATTTCTCGGCCAGTTCGACGAGGGCGGGCAGCGGGCCGATGTCGCCGTCCATGGAGAAGACGCCGTCGGTGATCAGGAGCTTGCGGCCGGGAACGCCATCGAGCGCGGCGAGTTTGGCTTCGGCGCCGGCCACGTCGGCGTGTGGGAAAACGTGGATTTTGGCGCGGGAAAGACGGCATCCGTCGATGATGCTGGCGTGGTTGAGCGCATCGGAGATAATGTGATCGTCCTTGCCAAGAATCGCGGAGACGGCGCCGGCGTTGGCGGTGAAGCCGCTTTGGAAGACGACGCAAGCCTCGACATGCTTGAAGGCGGCAATGCGTCGTTCGAGCTCCATGTGTATGTCGAGGGTGCCGCTGATGGTGCGGACGGCCCCGGTGCCCGCGCCGTATTGGCGGATAGCTTCGATGGCGGCTTCTTTCAGCTTGGGATGATTGGCAAGGCCGAGATAGTTATTAGAGGCTAAGTTGATAACTTCCTTGCCGTCAAAATGACTAATCGGCTCGCAGGGACCGTGTAACTCACGGAGGCGCTGGTAAGTGCCTTTGACGCGGAATTCGTTGATTTGATCGCCTAAGTAGGCGAGGGGGTCGAGGCGTGACATATTGTTATAACGGGCGAAGGCGGATGTCCTTGTATTCGATCCAACGGCCGGCCTGATGGGCCTGGAGGAGGATGTGGCCATCGTCGAGGCGGTCCAGGGCATTGTAGTCGGTTACAGTCTCGCCGTTCACGCGAATGACGGCGCGGCGGTCCTTGACGAAGAGCTGGAAGAGATACCAGGTTTCGGGCGGAATATGGGGGTATTTCGCGCGTTGGATACCGTATAAAGAACCGGTGGGATAGACGGCGCCTTCGACGTCGTGAAGCTGAATTTCGTAGTGGGGTTTGCCGCCGCCGGAGCCTTCGGCACGGAAGAGGACGCCGCCGTTGGAGTGTTTACTGGCGCGGACGTAGAGTTCGAGGGCGAAATCTTTGAAGCGTTCACGGGTCATCAGATGACCGAGTCCGTCGGCGCGGAGCGTGTCGCCCATCGGGGACCACTTGGCTTTCCCTTCTTCCACCGTCCAGTTAGCGGCTAAGTCAGATGGTTTGGTGTAGAGAGATTGCCATTTGACTGTGTTGGGGAGTTCGCGGATTTCGATGTTACGGAAGCGGATGGGATAGGACAGAGATTGGAGGCCGATGTAGCCTTGGCGGAGGCGGTGGGCGAGTTCGGGGTTAGTGGTTACATCGAGGTCCTGAATGACTTCGCCGTTGGTCCAGACTTGAAGCCGCGGCCAATCGAAGAGCACGCGGATTTCGTTCCATTCGCCCTTGGATTTGACGTTGTTGGTCTTGGGCGCGACGAGCGGGAAGATGCTGCCCATGCCCTCGGGTTTGGGGGCTTCCTGTTTATGGAAGAGCTTGATGCAGAAGCCGGCGTCCTGGGCGTTGCCGTGGCGCGGGGCGTGCAGCAGCAGGCCGGAATCCATCCAGCCTTTGATGAAGAACTCGGCCCGAAGCTCGAAGTTTTCGTACTGCTTTTCGGAGCGCAGCCAAGTGGGGGAGTTAGCGGCTTCGCTGACGACGATGTCACCGTCGTCCAGGAAGAAGGCGGAATCAGGGCCGTCGACGGTTTGCCAGGTTTTGAACGGCAGCGGCGTGAATGCGGGTTGGGCGAGGAGGGCGGCGGAGGCGAGGAATTGGCGGCGAAACATGATCTTCGCATCGTAGCAGTTCAGGCATTGGCCCAGCCCATCAGATCTACGGGCGCCCCCGCCGCCACTCCCAATTTGCGCCCCGCGTGAGCCTCCCGCAGCACGATCTCGATATACCCGCTCGACCCCGTCATGGCGTAAAAGTCACCATACGCGCACTGCTCGTAGTGTCCAGCCAATACCGCGATTTTTTCAAAACCAACTGTAAATTCAAACGGATTCGTCGCCAGCCACGGAAAGTCGGCTAACCGAAAGTTCGTAATCACATTCCCGAACCGGTCGATCTTCAATATCGTGCCGGACCACTGCCGCTTGGAAGTCTGCGTCGGCTTGTCTAATCGAAGGCGCAATGCGTCGATGACTAATTTCCCGAACGAACTTGGCCGCACTCCGGTGGCCAGATGCGCCGCGCATGGCGCGAAAACATCCCGCCCATGAAACGTACGGCTGACATCAACTAGAAAGTACTGGCTCGCCGTGATTTCCCGCGTCTTGACCTTCTCCGTTGTTAACGCCGAGGTCAAAATTCCATTGTCGGGAGCGAGGAAATACTGCCCCGCCGCCTCCACTAGAATCGGCCTGCGCGCAGAGCCCACGCCCGGATCCACCACCGCCACATGGATCGTCTTCTTTGGGAACCACCGCCACGCCTCGCCGAACGTAAACGCCGCCTCTATCACTTCGAACGGCTTCAATTCGTGCGTCAAATCCACGATCGCGGCGTCGGGGCAGATCGAGCAAATCACGCCTTTCATCGCCGCCACGTAGTGGTCCGACAGGCCGAAATCTGTGGTCAAAGTAATGATGGGTCGTTGCGTAGGCATTGGTAGAATAGAAGAGTGGAGCGGTATTATTTCGATCACAACGCCACGACGCCGGTCGCCCCAGCGGTGATTGACGCCATGTTGCCCGTGTTCCGTGACGGATTCGGGAATGCATCCAGTATCCATCAGCCAGGCCAGCAGGCGAAACAGGCGCTGGAAAAGGCGCGCCGGCAGACTGCGGCTTTTCTCAATTGCTCACCGAAGGAAATCGTCTTCACCAGCGGCGGCACGGAGGCTGACAACCTTGCCATCCTTGGAGTTCCGCGCGGCCACATCGTAACCACCAACATCGAGCACCCCGCCATCCTCGGCGCCTGCCGCGATCTGGATGTCACCTATCTGGAGGCCGACTCACACGGCGTCATCCAACCCCGGACCCTGCGGGATGCCCTTCGCCCCTCGACAGTGCTGGTCTCCGTCATGCACGCCAACAACGAACTCGGCACAGTGCAGGACATTGAAGCCTTCGCCGCCATCGCCCACGATAACGGCGCGCTATTCCACTCCGACGGCGTCCAGGCCGCCGGTAAAATCTCTATCAACCTGAAGAACATCGATTTGTATTCCATCTCCGGTCACAAGCTCAACGCCCCCAAAGGCATCGGCGCTCTCTACGTCCGCCAGGGCGTCGAACTCCATCCTCGCCAGTTTGGCGGGCGTCACGAATCAGGCCGTCGCGCGGGAACAGAAAACGTCCCAGGCGCTGTCGCACTCGGCGCGGCCTGCGAGATGCCTCGGGAAAACGTGGGAATGCTCACACAGCGCCTGGAAACCGGCATTCTCGCCAAGGTTCCGCAAACCATTGTCAACGGCGCCAACGCCCCGCGCGGCCCCAACACCACCAACATCCGCTTTGCCGGCATTGAAGGCGAGGCCATGGTGATCGCCCTCGATCTACGCGGCTTCGCCGTTTCCAGCGGCGCGGCTTGCTCGTCCGGAGCCGTCGAACCATCGCATGTCCTCACCGCCATCGGCCTAACGCGCGAGGAAGCGAAGGCTTCCATCCGCTTCTCCCTCGGCATGGGTAACACCATCGAACAAGTGGACGCGCTGATCGATGCCGTCGTCGCCTCCGCCGCTCATCTTCGGAGGCTTTCGCCCGTATATGCCTGAACCTCTTATAGCCGTGGCCATGAGCGGCGGCGTCGACTCCTCCGTTGTCGCCGGGCTGATGAAGCGTCAAGGCGTCAACATCGTCGGCATGACCATGCAGCTCTGGAACCAGCGGCGGCTGCCCGAACTGGCGAGCGACAAACCGACCGGACGTTGCTGTTCCATCGACGACGTCTACGACGCCCGCTACGTCGCTCAGCTAGTAGGCATCCCCTACTACGTCGTTAACTTCGAGGAGCAGTTTGAAAAGAACGTCGTCAAGCCCTTTGTCAACGACTACTTGCACGGCCGCACGCCCATCCCCTGCACGCTGTGCAATAACTTCATCAAGTTCGACACCTTCATCGAAATGGCGGAAGGCGTGGGCGCGGATAAGATTGCCACCGGCCATTACGCGCGCATCACGCAAAACGCCGAGACCGGCCGCTGGGAACTCCGCCGCGCCGTTGACGCTTCGAAGGATCAGACGTATTTTCTCTTCGGCCTCACGCAGCCGCAACTCGCCCGCACGCTGTTCCCGCTCGGCGGCATGGTGAAAACCGAAGTTCGCGAACTCGCCCATTCGTTGGAACTCCCCGTCGCCGATAAAGGCGACAGCCAGGAAATCTGCTTCGTTCCCAACGGCGACTACAAAGCGTTCATCGAAGCCTACTGCCGGGAGCAGGGGATCCCTCTGGACGACATGTCCGGCGACATTATCACCAGCGATGGGCAAGTTTTGGGCGAACACGCCGGGTATCACAGCTACACGGTAGGCCAGCGCCGCGGGCTTGGCGTGGCCACCGGCGAGCCGCTCTACGTTATTTCCACGGAGCCGGAGTCCCGCCGCGTGGTTGTTGGCCGTCAGACGGATTTGCTGACGGCGCGTTTCACCGCGGGCCAAGTGAACTGGATTTCGATTCCGGCAATTGCGGCTCCGCGCCGCGCACAGGTTCGTATTAGAAACCGGCATGTTCCCGCCGATGCGACGCTGTCGCCGATCGGCGACGACACGCGCGTCGAAGTCCGATTCGATCAGCCCCAGCGCGCTGTTACGCCCGGCCAGGGGGCGGTGTTCTACGATGGCGATCTCGTCCTCGGCGGCGGCTGGATAGACTAGTGTCGAAGAAGAGAATCGTGCCGCCGATGAACGCAGATAAACGCCGATCGAACAATGTGATCCCTGCTGATCGGCGTTCATCGGCGTTCATCGGCGGCTGTCAAGTTTTGGCCCGGACAGGCCGCTAGATCGTGGCGCGGCGCAGCCCTATTCGCAACCGATTTGAGTACGTTCTAACGCGAATGGCGTTGGGCTCGCTGGCATACGGGCCACGCGGGCTCAGTTATGCGCTGGCTTGGTGCTATGCGCAGGCACTGCGCCTGGCGGTGCCGAAGCTGTCCCGCGTTGGCGCCCGCAATGTCGAGATGGCAGGCATGCCGTCCACGGTTGTCAGCGGCGTCTGGCGCTCCATCGCGCGCCAGTTGGTGGTGTTCGCGCGGATGGGCCGCATCGACGCTTCAAACGTCCACGAATGGATTCGTTACGAAGGCTTCGAACATTTCACGAAGGCCAAAGAAGCCGGCAAGGGGGTTCTGTTCGCGACGCTTCATTTGGGCGCATGGGAACTCAGCGCGTTCAGCCACGCGTTAATGGCCGAGCCGATGCACGTCGTTGTCCGTCCGTTGGATAATCCCCTTCTCGATGCGTTTGTCGAAGCGCGGCGAGCTGCGAGCGGGAATATTATCCTTGGCAAGAAAGAAGCGGCCCGCGGGATTTTTCAAGCGCTGAAAGACAACCGCGCCGTTGGCGTGCTGGTCGATCAGAACGTCGGTTTGGACGAAGGCATCTTCGTCAACTTCTTCGCGCGCAAGGCCTGCGTCAGTCCGACTTTCGCGAAATTGGCGGCGCGCAGCGGCGCGGCCGTCATTCCCGGATATGCGATTTGGAGTCCGGTTGAGCGCAAGTTTGTTCTGCGCTTCGATGAACCCGTTGGCATCACAGGCAACACTCTCATCGATACGCAGCGGATCCAGAACGCTCTGGAACGCGCCATCCGGGCCTACCCTGATCAATGGCTATGGATACACCGAAGATGGAAAACAAGACCCCCCGGCGAAGAGCCGTTATACTGATTCGTCTCCGGCGCCGAGCCGCTTAGACTGGATCGGCGAGGCCGATTCGCCGTTCGGTCGTATGCCTGCCCCCGGTTGCGTGATGCCCGCCCCTAGCTCCAGGCGATTCCATGCACGGCCGGACAGACCAAAAAACCAGCCGGTTCCAGGTTAGGAACCGGCGGTTTGATCTGGTGCGTGTTTGAAAGAGAACAAGTCCTGGCCCTTTTCCAATTTCTCCCGCACCCCATCAATGGCCGCCTTCTCCAAACCGAACCCTACGAGATGCGTCAGTGCGCTTTCGCGAACCAGTTCATCACCGTCCTGGACCCCCTTAATCAGGGCATCCACGGCGAGGCTACCGATTCCGACGGCCCAGTTGAGCGCGCTCAGTCGGCTGTTCCTGGTGCGTCACCGCAGCCGATCCGAACCCGCGGCATCGACACCAGCATTTCCCGTTCGGCTGCCGTCAGGATCTGGGAATCGGGTTTCGATTCGCGCTGTTCGGGTTTTACGACGTCCCCCCCGCAATTGAAACGGAGGGTTCCAAGTGAATGGAACCCTCCGTAGGTAAGTGAAAGTATAGACGTTTCGGGCTAAAGACAGCTTTTTCGGTCAGTTCGACCTAGTCTTCGACGCCCCTAACACGCCCCTGGAATGGCAGCACAGGCGGCATTAACGAGAATAACAATGTTGCCGCTTGTGAACGGACTGGCCCCCTGTTGCTTGACGGCACTATTGGTGTAACCCCAGCTAGTAACCCCCACTACTGTATTCGACGCGGCACCTGTACCCGAGCCTGTGGCAGTCAATGTGGGACGATAGCCATAGTTAACTGCCAAGGGACCTCCGCTCGATCCCCCGCACATCAGCGAACCGTAGGTGGTGTTATTCGTCTGAGGAACGTTCTTTATACCTTGTGCGTCATTTCGCTCCATCAATTGACCGTTGTCAAGACAAACCGGGTACCCGATCTGCGTAATGTGAGTTGTGTTATTTACGAATCCGTAACCATCCCAGCCGTAGCCATACCACCTGAATTATGCACAGGATCAGCGCCCGAGCTCTGATTCTGCTCGGTTGCCGCGACCGGTAATTGAGTAAGTCAGTTCGATTGTTGTAACTTCACCTCCGCTGCCGAAACACCGATCCCGCCAAGCCCAGCGTCGAAGTTACTGAC
>SHUN01000111.1 GCA_009697495.1 Bryobacterales bacterium
GGTTCATGATGAACAATAGGACACGGTGATCCTGGGCCTTGGATTGCCGGAGGTCGATGGCCTTACCCGTGCTGGTCCTGACGGCACGCAGAAACTGGCACGAGAAGGTGCAAGGGATCGATGGCGGCGCTGATTCGCAGGGCAAGCGGAAATGTTCAGAGCGAAATGCGCAGCGGCGAACGCGAGTTCTGGGCGAAGCACGATTCCACCGGTTTCATCGATTGGGATGCCGCTCAACCCCGGAAGTTCACTCAGCTCAAGCCGACATTGCGGACGATTTCGCTCCGCTTGCCCGTCTCGATGATCGAGGACTTGAAGATACTGGCTAACAAGCGCGATGTACCGTATTAGTCGCTGTTAAAGGTTTTTTTGGCTGAGCGGCTGGAACAGGAACGGCGGCGCGTGATTTAGCGCGTTGGGCATCTGCCACAATTAGATTTGGCATGGATTGGAACCCCGCATTGTACGGCGCAGAAGCCGCGACGCTGTTGGCGCTGGCCGGCGATGGACGGCGGTTGATGCCGTTGGTGTCGGCGCGGAGTGCGGAGGTCACGCTGGCGGCGGGATTGCGGCGGCCGGCGCGGGAGATTTTTCCGGATGCTATGCGGCCGGAATTGGCGTTGGCCGGGCTTTGGCTTTATTGCGGGTTTTTTGATGAATCGCATGCGATTGCGCAAGACGTGCATACCGCCGATGGCAGCTATTGGCACGCCATCCAGCACCGCATGGAGCCCGACGCCTGGAATGCCGGTTACTGGTTTCGGCGGGTTGGGCCGCATTCGGTGTTTGCGGAACTGCATGCCGTGGCTGAGGCGCTGGGGTACACGACGGGGCCGCGGTGGGATCCGTTGGCGTTTGTCGAAGCTTGCACGCGGGCGGCGCCGGCAGAGCAGTTTCTACTTCAACAGGTTCAACTGGCCGAATGGCAGCTCCTGTTCCACTATTGCGCAAAGGCTGAATAACAAAATGAGCACTGTGAAAGCCGCCGTTCTTACGGCCTACGAACAACCGCTGGAGATGCGGGAGTTTCCTTCATTAACAGCAGCCGGGCCGGGCGAGGCGGTGGTCCGCGTGGAGATCGCCGGAATTTGCGGCACCGATGTGCACCTTTGGCTGGGACAGCTAAACGTGCCGCTGCCGGTGATTCTGGGGCATGAGACGGTGGGTCGTTTGGAGGTGATCGGAGCCGGGTTGACGCAGGACTGGCGGGGGAATCCTTTAGCTGTTGGGGACCGGGTGGCTTGGGCGAGCAGTATTGTTTGCGGCGAGTGTTACTACTGCCGGGTGAAGCGGCAGCCGACGCGGTGTTTGACGCGCAAGGCGTATGGGATTTCCTACTGCGCCGATACGGCTCCGCACTTGCGCGGAGGGTATGCGGAACAGATTCATTTACGGGCTGGGACGGCGATTTTCCGGTTGCCGGAGAGTCTGTCGTCCGATGCGGTAGTGGGCGCGGGATGCGCATTGGCGACGGCGATACACGGGTTGGAACGGTGCCCGGTGGAGTGGGGCGATACGGTGATCGTGCAGGGGACGGGGCCGGTGGGGCTGGCGGCGATCGCGGTGGCGAAGCAGGCCGGGGCGACGAAGATATTGGCGATTGGCGGACCGCCGCATCGATTGGTATTGGCGCGGGAGTTTGGCGCGGATGAGGTGATCGACATTGGCGTTGTGACGGATGCGGGGGAACGGCAGCGGCTGGCGCTCGCGTTTGCGGGCGGGTATGGGGCGGATGTGGTGATTGAGTGCGTGGGGTATCCGAACGCTGTGAATGAGGGCATTGAACTGCCTCGCGATGGAGGGAAGTTTCTGGTGCTGGGGCAGTACGCCAACGCCGGGAATATATCGTTCAACCCGCATACGATTACGCGCAAGCAACTGGTGGTGCAGGGGAGTTGGGGCTTTGAGCCGCGGCATGTGGACAGGGGGTTGCGGATGCTGGAGATTCCGCATTGGCAGCATTTGTTCGCTAATGAGATCACGGCGCGCTTTCCATTGGCGGAGGCGAACCGGGCGCTGGAAACAGTGAAGAACTGGAGCGCCGGAAAGACTGTCCTCATCCCATGAAGGGTTTTTTGTGGCTGATACCATTGGCTTTGCTGGGGGCCGGTATTTGGTGGGGCGTGACGGTGAAGAACGCGCCGCCGGAAGTGCGGTTTACGGTGGCAAAAACCGGGCCATTGGTGGACACGTTGATGACGAATGGTAAGGTGGAGCCGGTGGCGCATACAGCAGTGCGGGCGGAGCGCGCCGGGGTGTTGACAAAGCTGCATGTGGAGAAGGGGCAGGTGGTGGCGGCGGGGGCTGTGGTGGCGGAGATCGACGGGGCCGAATGGCGGAACGCGATGGAGGCGGCGGAGGCGCGGGTGGCGCAGGCACAGGCGGAATTGAAGGTGCGGGAGCGCGGGGGGCTGGCGCCGGATTTGGCTGATATTGACGGGCAGTTGGCGAAGTTGAATTTGGAAAGGCAGCAGACGGAAAAGGAGTTGGCGGCGGTGCGGCGGTTGATTGCGAAGAACGCGGCGACGAAGCAGGAGGGGCAAGTGTTGGAAGACCGCATTGCGCAGCTTCAGCAGCAGCGGGGCGCATTGCAATCGCGGCGGGCGGTGCTATTTACACCGGCGGACCGAAGCGTGTTGGAGGCGCGGTTGCGCGAGGCGCGAACGGCTGTCACGGCGGCGCGGGATAAACAGGGGCAGGGGATATTGCGGGCGCCGATGGGAGGCGTGGTTTATCAGTTGGACACGCGGGCGGGAGCGTATTTAAATCCCGGCGATTTGGTGGCGAGTATAGGGCGAGTGGATGAGTTGCTGGTGAAGGTGTTTATTGACGAGCCGGAACTGGGGCGGGTGGCGCCGGGAATGGCGGCGGTGATTACGTGGGACGCGATGCCGGCCAAACTGTGGGAGGGGCGCGTCGCGGCGATGCCGGCGCAGATTGTAACGATGGGGCCTCGACAGGTAGGCGAGGTTTCGGTACGGATTGTGAATGCCGGGCGGGCGCTGCCGCCGGGCGCGAATATCAATGCGGCGATTCGTTCGCGGGAGGCGGCGGAGGCGGTTATTATTCCCAAAGAATCACTGCGGCGGGAGGGGGGCGGGCAGGGCGTCTATGTTTTGGCGGGGACGCAGGCGCAGTGGCGCGCGGTGAAGTTGGGGGTCACCAATATCACTCATGCGCAAGTGTTGGAGGGAGTGGCGGCGGGCGACCGTGTATTGCTGGCCACCGATTTGCCGATCCGCGCGGGGCAGATCGTGACTGGGGTTAGCGAAGCCGCTGGACGGTAATTCCGGTGCCCGATTCCCAGGCTGCGAGGACGCGGGCCGATGATGCTGCGACCGACGGAAAGCCGCCGTGGGGGCGAGTGGTGACCGGGGTTAGCGAAGCCGCTGGACGGTAATTCCGGTGCCGGATTCCCAGGCGGCGAGGACGCCGGCCGATGATGCCGCGACCGAGGCGAAGCCGCCGTGTGTGGCGAGTTCGCGGACGGCGCCGTCATAGAACATGACGCGCATTCCTTCGGTCCAGGCGATGACGGGTTTGCCGTTCGAGTCGAGGGCGAGGGCGGAATCCTTGCCGGCCCAGTTTGGGGCTTGGAAGGAGGAGCCCTCGGTCCAGAATATCTTCTGTTCGCGACGCCAGGAGGTGACGACATCGCCGTTGGGCTTTACGGCGAGGCCGCCGCCGTCCATCGGGCAGGCGTTGAGGACCCAGGTTCCTTCGCCGACTTTCTTGGCCGTGAAAGATTTTCCGTTGTCGCGCGAAGTGGCCAGCCACATGTCGCGGGAGCCGCCGAGCCAGTTGCGGAACATGACGTGAATGGCGCCATCGGCGGCGATGGCGGCGGAGGGGTGGCAGCATTCGCAGATGTGGCCATCGGGCGATTCGTAGACGGGGAAGTTGGGGGACCAAGTGGCGCCGGCGTCCTTCGAGACCGTGGCCATGAGGCGCATGCCTTTTTTGCGGAGGTCGAGCCAGGTGGCGAAAAACATGCCGTTGGGGCCGGCTGCGAGGGCGTGCAGACCTTCGCGGGCGGCGCCGGGGGCGTCGGAAATTTGGGTTGCCTTGCTCCAGGATTTGCCGTTGTCGGTGGAACGCCATGCGAAGAGTTCGCCGTCTTGCCCCTTGCCGAGTTTACCGGCGATGGCGGCGATGACGATGGCTCCGCCGCTGATGGCGACGCGCGGGCCGCGGTGACGGCCGAGAGAAATGAAACCGGCGTTGCCAACCTTTACGGGCTTGGCGAATGACACGCCGGCATCGGTTGAGACGGCGGCGAAGACGTCGTTCCCTGCGCCGTAGGCGATGACTGCTTTTGCGCCCTCCATCGCCATTTGGGGCTGGCGCATCGGCGCGCCGTCTTTTTCAGGGGCGAGGGTCAGGAGGGGAAGGAGGGCGAGTGCGAGTATCATGACAATTCGAATAATAGGATATCGCTCTTTTCGGTTCCGCGGAGGGTGAGCAGGGACTCATCGCTGACGGCTGCGCCGTCGCCGATTTCGAGTAGCGTGCCGTTCAGGGTGATTTGGCCAGTCGCGACCTGGACCCAGGCGTGGCGGCCGGCGGCTAAAGGGAGTTGGACTTCCTGGCCATCGGATAAGGCCGAGATGTAGACGGAGGCGTCCTGCTGGATGACGGAGCTTCCGTCGCGTCCATCGGGGGAGGCGATTAGACAAAGCTTGCCCTGGACTTGCTCCGGGAGGATGGCGAGGTCTTCAAATCTTGGCGGGATGCCGAGTTCGTTGGGCTCGATCCAGATTTGGAGCAGATGGACCGGCTCCGTTTGCGAGTTGTTGCATTCGCTGTGGACGATGCCGGTACCGGCGCTCATCCGTTGGACGTTGCCGGCTTTTAAGACGGCCTTTGACCCGGTGGAATCCTCGTGCGCGAGTTCGCCGGAGAGCACCCACGTAATGATCTCCATGTCCTGGTGGGGGTGGCGGCCGAAACCGGCGGCGGGGCTAATCCTGTCGTCATTAATCACACGAAGGCTGCGGAAGCCCATGTGATTGGGGTCGTAATAGCGGTTAAAGGAAAAGCTGTAGCGGGTGTCGAGCCAGCCAATGTTGCTTTTGCCCCGGTCAGCGGAGCGGCGAATAGAAATCATATAGTCCTCCAGACGATAGTTGTTTGAACAACTATTTAGATGCGACGATTACGATCTGGATTCGGATGTCTTCGAGGATGCCGGTCAACTGGTCGAGCTTGGCGGGGCCGAGGCGGGTGAGGGGGGCGCGGACGGCGTCGCGGACGGGCCTTTCGAGGCCGCGGAGGGTGGCGAGGCCGGCTGGGGTGATGTGGGCGCGGACGACGCGGCGATCCTCAATGCCTCGGTCGCGTTCGACGTGCCCGAGTTTTTGCATACGGTCGAGGAGGCGGGTGATGTCGGGGTCGCGAGTGATCAGGCGTTTGGAGATTTCGCCGCAGGGGAGTCCGGCGGTACCGGCGTCGGCGAGGATACGAAGGACGTTGTACTGAGGGTGAGTGAGGCCGAAGGAACGGAGGGTCTCCTCGACGGAGCGCATGAGCCAACCGGCGGTACGCTGGAGATTGAGGAAGGCCTCGTCGGCAGGGTTGGGGAAGGGGCGGGACTGGCGAATTTCGGACTGGAGGCGGCCGGGCATACTGTGCAATATAGCTGTTGCAACGAATATAGGCAACGGCACTACACCATTTTGAGTAGGGAGGTAAAGCTAACAAAAGACTGGGAGAGCATTGCCTTTTTTGGATATGAGGATTAGGATTAAATTTTGCCGGGGTGCGGCTGGAGGGAATGAGTGTCAATGTGGAATCGGCGTAAAAACGAAGAAGAGCCAGCGCGGCCGTTTGGAAACACGGCGAGCAGCGCGGAACCGGCGAGAGAGGGAATTCCTGTGTCAACAATGCCAGCGAAAAGTTATGAGCCGGACGTGCCACGCGGCACGGCGACGATCGGCAAGTCGGTTTTAGTCAAGGGCCAGATCCTGAGTAAGGAAGACCTGGTGATTGACGGGGCGGTGGAGGGCAGCGTGGAAGCGCAGGAGCACCGCGTAACCATAGGGCCAAACGGGCGAGTGGTGGCGAATATCAAGGCGCGGGACGTGGTGGTGCTGGGGCAGTTGAAGGGAAATATTGAGGCCTCCGGGCGGGTGGAAATCCGCAAGGGCGCGAACCTGGTGGGAGACATTCGCTACGCCAAGATCAGTATTGAAGAAGGCGCGGATCTGCGCGGGAGCCTGGAGATGATTCGCGTGGATGCGAAGACGGAACCGGCGAAGGCGGCGGAAGCGGCGGCGAAGTCGGCGGCCGTGGAGACGCCGGTACAGCAAAGCCTGGGCGTGAGCGGCATAGGCGCGAAGAAGTAATCGACAAAGGCCGTGATCAAAAAGAGTTTGACTCGTCTGTTCGGCGGCGCGGAGGTAACTCATCCGGGGGCGGCGGTGCCTGTGATGGCTCCGATGGCGGAGAGACCGGAACTGCGGGATTTCACGAGGCAGAGCAGCGCGCTGGACCAGTTTTTCCAGGCCTTTCACGGGCAGGCGGGACTGATGATATTGGACCTGGGCGTGTCCAATCAGGAGAACACGGATTACTTCAATGAAATGGGACATAAGTTGGGTTACGACAACTTTGTCCGGTCGCTGGACGAGTCATTCGGCGATGGCGACTTTTACGGAAATCAGGATGACGAGGACCGGATAGAGCTGTTTCAGGCGAAGGTATTGAACTTCGACGACGATTCGTTGGATGGGATATTGGTGTGGGACTCGCTGCAGTATTTGTCACCGGCGCTGCTGGAAGGCGCGGTGAGCCAAATGCATTCGATTTTGCACAAGGGCGGGCAGTTGATGACGGTGTTTCATTCCAACGAGAAGCTGGTGGAAGTGCCTTCGTATTCGTATCGGATTCAGGGGCATAACCGGGTGAAGCTGGTGGCGCGGAAACATAGGAAACCGGCGCAGTGTTTTTCCACGCGGTCCTTGGAAAAGCTGTTTCGGAACTTCGCTCAGGTGAAGTTTTTTCTTATACAGGATTCTCTGCGAGAGATGATTGTGCGGAAGTAGGCTGGCGCATTTGCTGGCGTTTCCAATAGGTAAGTGACCGCCAGCACCATTCGATGGGGCCGAAGCGATAGGCGCGGAGCCAGATGGGGCTGACGATGAGTTGGAGCAGCCAGATGGCGGCGACGACGTAGTAGAGTTCGTACCTTTGCAACTTGCCGAACCAGCCGAAGCCATGGCCGTAGAAGAGCGTCGTGCAGATGAGGGTGTGCAGGATGTAGTTGGAAAAAGCCATGCGGCCGACGGCGCTTAAGGGGCGGGTGAGCAGGCCGAGCCAGCGGGCTTGGACGATGCCGACGATGGCGGCGAGATAGCCGATGCTCATTAGGAGCCGCTGCAACTGGTAGACGGTGTAGCTCTCCATGGCGGCAACGGGGGCGAAGTTGGCGGCGGCTAAGTGGTTAGCGCCCCAGACGCCGATGGCCGTTCCGGCGGCGATGCCGGAGAGGGCGACCCAGGCGTATGTGTTTCGTTGCCAGGCGCCGGCGAGGAGGTTCCATTTAGCGAGCGCCATGCCGATGAGCATGAAAGAGAGAAAGTCCCAACTGCCGGTGTTGAAATAGGGCTGCGAATCCCAAGCCATGCGGTTGCCGGAGCGATGGGAGAAGGCTCCGGCATAGCTGCCGCGGTAGGCTTTCAGCTCGACATCGATTTCTGCCTGTTTGGGTTGCCAGCCGTTGAGCATGCCTTTGTAGGCGCTGCGGGCTCCTTCGACTTCCTGAGCGACTTGGGCATGGGGCGGGATGCCGCGATAGCTGTCGCGGGCCACTTTCGTATCCTTCGCGGCGATTCCGGATGTGACGCAAGCGGCGACGATCATTACGACAGCGATTAAAGTAAGCCAGCTTGGGGCCATTTTGCGGAGAGGATAAAGCAGGAGGGCGCATAGCGCATCACTAGTGTCCGGTAAAGTACTTTACGAAAAGTTGTAAATACCGCCCTTTCAACAGGATGGCGTGATTTTCGGCCGGGAACGATTTGAACGCTAAATCGCCGAAATGGCATTGGATGCCCGCTCCGCCCCTCGCGTTCACAATGGG
>SHUN01000112.1 GCA_009697495.1 Bryobacterales bacterium
CGAATATCTCGCCGATGTGCTGCCGGGGCTGGCCGACCGGAAGGTGTCCGAAGCCGCCGCACTTACGCCGATGGCCTGGAAGTCTCGCCGGTCAGCCTAATTCATGTCCGACCGGCCCGCAACCATGGGGTTCGCCGAACGCTTACGTTTGACCGAATGCTCGTAGCGCAGGCGGAACTGGAAGATTTGCTCCTGCTCACTGTGGATGAGCGACTGCGTGCCTACGGCAAAATGGTGCGTATGGTGGGTTGAGGCCCTCACCCCCCGCCCACAAAATGAACGACATCCACCCGCGACCCGGCGCTGAGCCCGGTGTCAGCCCAAAATAAACGTCTTGCTCATGGACCGCCTGAACTCGACGGCGACCCGTTCCCGCGGGACCCACACACGGAGAAGCCCGTCTTGAACGCGGCTAACTGCATTTGGAACCGGTACGCCTCGCGTTGCCGCGGATCGTCCCGATCCAGTTCGGCCAAATCCTCAGTTGACATCAACTGTTTCTTCAAAAAGTCATTCACGATTGCGCTGTCTTCTTCTGTTGTGAAGGCTCCAATATCTCCGCCCAGCAGGAAAGCCGCGGCGTACTCCACGTCTTCCAGTTCAGCCGCAAACACGTCGTCCCCGAAAATACGATCACTCTGCTCTTCATAACAACGCAACAGCAGTTTCAGATGGTCGAGGTCTTTCCGGCGACGAAACGGATTTTCGCTAAACGCCACGATCTTCAGCAACGCGACCACCGCCGGCGGCGCGACTTTGCATGGAATTCCCGAACCGAAAGAGATCGTCTCCGATCGAGTGAACAGGTGATCGAATCCAATGAGACTCATCGCAAACTGGCTCTCGGGCCAGATGATTTGTCCCGAAGCGCGCAGCTTCGGACCGGCTGGCACCAAGTCAAATAGCGAATCGTTTGGTCCGTGCCAGCGATGTTCTCTGTCCTTCTCTTGCCTCCATCCCAGCGCTCTGAGTTCAGTTGAGAATGCAAAGAAATCTTCGAGGTCGAGCGCGACTGCCAGGTCAATTTCGCTGGTGAAGTGCGGCAGGTCGACGAATCGGAGGAGGGCGGCGGCCCCGATGATTACCACGTCGGCCGCAAACCGCGCCGCAACGTCGTGCAGTTGCGCGAGATCCTTCAACTGTTCATTCGTCTGCATGGACTAAAAACTCCCGTCGAAGTTCCTCCGCCGCTTCATGCGCACGGGGATCGTCGCCGCTCATCAGTTCCGCGTAGATCAGCCATGGAGGAGCAAGCATGTGGTTTTTCCGCTTCTCCCAATAAACGAGCTCTCCGAATGCCCGCAGGAGTGTAATTGGACCTTCGCGATCAGGCAGCAGCCGGAGCTGCCGCGCAATGGTCTGCGTGGGTGGCGTGACGAACAAAGTTGCCTCGGGGGCTCGATAAAAGTGCTGGAGCAGTTCCGCTGCCTTACCCCCAGTGATCGAGTACCGAACGTCAGATGGCGCGTCCTTACGAAGTCGGGATAAAAACGCATCCGCCGTCTGCTCCGCCGGACGGAACCTGCCCAGCGTGAGCTTGGGCCGGAGTACCTGAGCGTAGCCGGAAATCAACTTGCCTGCCGCCAAAGTTGGCCGGTCGAGCTGGTACTTTGTCCCAATTCGTGTCAGAAGGCCCTCGGCGATCATCTGACTCCGAACTTGCGCCGCCATGCTCTTGCCGATTCCGGCAGCGGACTCCAGCCGGCGCACAGGCCAGTTGACCGATTCCGGATACGAAGCGAATTGGAAAAGCAACTGCAGTTGTGCCGGGGTGACCGTGCGGCGCTCAGAAAGCGGTTCGAGCGGCGGAATGCCAATCACCGTCCAGTTGTACGAGTCTCCCAACGTGAGATGTATATTCCCGGCATCATCCGCAAAATTCACTTTGGCTTCAATCAGTGCCTCAGCGGCCTGCCGATTGATGTGACGGGCGAGAAGAAAGACGCCCGGAGTGCGACCCGTGAGAGCGCGATTCAGCCGGACAGCCAGTTGGCTGGCCGCCGCGATCGAGAGGTAGGATCGTTTTTCCTGAACTGAGAATTGAAACAGGCCGCCCGGAGTTTGAACATCCAGCGTACCGTCGCATCCGGCGTCACCGTTCCCCGGCGTCCGGGTGTACTTGATCTTTTTTACGAACGGCAGTCCGCGGAGCCGATCAAACGGGTCGGAAGCTGAATGAGACTTGCGGGTCACGCGTCCATCATAACGCCATGTCCACAATTTGTGGACATTAAAAGTAAATGGACAGCGACGAAGCCCATCCCCTCTCACCCCCCCCCACAAAATGCACGACCTCCACCCGTGCTCCCGCCTTCAGCCCCCTCTCGCTCCAAAAAATATTCTTTATTATTGCCCTGTCCAACTCCACCGCGACGCGCTCCGGCGCCACGCCAAGAAGCGCCAAAAGGCCCGTAACTGTCGTGCCCTCTGGCACTTGGCGGGTTTCCCCGTTTACAACAATCTCTATCATTTTTGTTCCGAAAGGCGGTCAGGAAGCCAAATTCTTATCAAACCGTAATTTGACGCGGAACTTCATTGATCATTATATTTTGTAGAGGGTAAACTTTTCCTCCAATAATGCCGACATCCCTGCAAGAAAGCTACATCCCCGTTTTGCTGGCGTGGCTATTCGCCATCGCCAACGCCACCGGAGTCATCGTAACCGGTGCCCTTCTGGGCAAACGGGTCCGAAATAAATTCAAGGACATGGCCTACGAATCGGGCATGACCCCCATCGGTTCGGCCCGCGAACGCTTCAGCGTAAAGTTCTACATGGTGGCGATGCTCTTCATCCTGTTCGACATCGAAGCCGTGTTCCTCTATCCCTGGGCCGTCGTCTATCGCGACCTCCGCTGGTTCGCCTTCGTGGAAATGATGATCTTCATCGTCCTGGTCCTGGCCGGATTTATCTACATCTGGAAAAAAGGCGTGTTGGATTGGACCCAAGCCGAAGATATCGAACGGCGCTCGGCCGCCGGCACTCTCCACGATGTTCCGACGTTGCGCAAGGTTGACCATGCTGCCTGAAAATTTGAAAGAAAACGCGGTCGCCGCGTCCCTCGAACAAGCCGATTCGGACCTGCTGCTCGGCGGCAATACCGACCATAACGAATTAACCCTCGACGTGGTTCCGGAA
This sequence comes from Bryobacterales bacterium, assembly GCA_009697495.1. Taxonomy (GTDB): domain Bacteria; phylum Acidobacteriota; class Terriglobia; order Bryobacterales; family Bryobacteraceae. The sequence continues at coordinate 3,137 of SHUN01000112.1, forward strand.
AAAATCCTGGGAGCGCTGCAAACCCTGAAAGGTCAGCGATTCGAACGCCTCTCGACCGTAACAGTCGTCGACCGCTACCCCATGGAACCGCGCTTCGAAGTGGTTTACCACTTGCAATCGGTTTCACGAAACCTGTATGTGCGGCTGAAGTGCCGTATAAGCGGAGAAAAGCCGGAGATCGATTCGGCCACCGCCGTCTACGCCGCCGCCAACTGGTACGAACGCGAGGCCTGGGATCTCTTCGGCGTAGTATTCAAGAATCATCCCAACCTCACCCGTATCATGATGCCCGACTTCTGGGAAGGGCACCCGTTGCGGCGCGACTATCCTGTACACGGCTACAAGTACAGCTACCAGAGCGAATAAGGGCGCTCACTTTCCCACACGACACCCGACCCTGAAAACAGGGAGAGCCCAGGAACCATGAACGAAACGCTGACACCGGCCGCCACCACCGAAAAATCCCAGCACACGCGCCGAATGACCCTCAACATGGGTCCGCAGCACCCGTCTACTCACGGAGTCTTGCGCGTATTGCTCGAACTCGAAGGCGAAACGGTCTTAAAATGCACCCCCGACATCGGCTTCCTGCACACCGGAATTGAGAAGCAGTGCGAAGCGCTCAACTGGCAGCAAGTCATCACGCTCACCGACCGCGTGGACTACCTCGCGAATCTTTCCAACAACCTCTGCTACAGCCTCGCGGTGGAAAAGCTGCTGGAAATGGAAATCCCGCCCAAAGCGCAATGGATGCGCGTGCTGCTGTGCGAATTGACCCGCATCAACAGCCATCTGGTCTGGCTGGGAACCCACGCGCTCGATATCGGCGCCATGACCGTCTTTTTCCTCTGCTTCCGTGAGCGCGAAGACATTCTGCGGTTATTTGAAATGTTCTCCGGCCAACGCCTGATGACCTCCTACATCCGCGTCGGCGGACTGGCGCTCGATCCGCCCAGAGGCTGGGAAAAGCGCGTCAAAACATTCATGGACACGCTCCCGAGCCGCGTGGACGAATACGAATCGCTGCTCAACTCCAACCCCATCTGGCTGAAACGCACCAAAGGCGTGGGACGGCTCCCCGTCGAAGAAATGCTCGAAATCGGCATGACAGGCCCCTGCATCCGTGCCGCCGGCATCCCCATGGACGCCCGCAAAATGATGCCGTATTCGAGCTACGACAAATTCAACTTCGAAGTGCCCACTTCCACCGACAACGACGTCTACGCCCGATACGCCGTCCGCGTCGCTGAGATCCGCGAATCGATCAAGATTGTGAATCAGGCCATGGCCGGCATGCCCGAAGGCCCCGTGCAAGCCTCCGCGCCCCATGTCGTGCTGCCGGAGCGGGAAAAGATGAAGACTCAAATGGAGTCGCTCATCTACCACTTCAAAATCGTGACCGAAGGCTTCAGCGTACCCGCCGGCGAAGTGTTCCAGGTAATCGAATCGCCGCGCGGCGAACTGGGCTACTACGTCGTCAGCGACGGCACCGCCAAGCCGCTCCGCGTTCACATGCGCACGCCAAGTTTTGGCAACCTGCAGGCGCTGCCGAATTTGATTGAAGACCGCATGCTTGCCGATGCGATTGCAATTATGGGAAGTCTGGATTTCGTGTTGGGAGATTGCGACCGATGACCTTTTCGCCTGGACTCGAAGCGCGCTTCGCGGACCTGTTGACTCATTACCCCGAAGGCCGCCATCGCGGTGCCTTGATCCCCATGTTGATGTACGCCCAAGACGAAGTAGGCGCGATTACTCCGGACTTAATGGCCGAGTTGGCCGCCCGCTTGGGAATCAGCGTTCTGCAAGTGGATGAAGTCGTCGGCTACTACTCCATGCTGCACAAAAAGCCGCAGGGCAAGTACCACGTGCAGATCTGTACCAACGTGGCATGCATGTTGCTAGGCGGCGCGGAACTCTACGAACAGGCCTGCACGAGGCTGGGAGTGGGTCACAAACAGACCCAGGCCTCGGGCCGATTCTCTCTCGAAGAAGTGGAATGCATCGGTGCCTGCTCCTGGGCCCCGGCAATTCAAGTGAACTACGATTTCCACCATGACGTTACACCCGCCAAGCTCGACGAGATCCTGGATGGATTGCAATGAGACTCTATAACCCGCCCAGCCCCCTGGAAACGAAGGTCGTCTCGAAACGCTTCGGCATGGAGAACTCCTGGAAGCTGGATACCTATCTGGCCACCGGCGGCTTCGAAGGCTTCAAAAAGGCCATGGCGATGAGCTGCGACGAGGTCATCAACGAAGTCAAGGCTTCCTCCCTGCGCGGTCGCGGCGGCGCAGGATTCCCCACCGGCATGAAGTGGGGCTTCGTCCCCCGCAATACCGATGCGCCGAAATATGTCGTCGTTAACGCGGACGAATCCGAGCCCGGAACCTGCAAAGACCGCCTCCTCATGGAGCACGATCCCTACCTGTTGATCGAAGGAATTCTCATCGCCGCCAAAGCCGTCGGCGCTTCAAAGGGCTGGATCTACATCCGCGGCGAATACCGCTATCTGGTTGACCACATCGACGCCGTTTTGAAGGAAGCCTATCAACGCGGCTACATGGGCAAAAATATCGCCGGAACCGGCTTTGATTTTGACCTCTACACGCAGATCGGCGCAGGCGCTTACGAGTGCGGCGAAGAGTCCGCTTTGCTCGAATCCCTGGAAGGCAAACGCGGCGTGCCCCGCATTAGGCCCCCCTTCCCCGCCGTCAGCGGCGCGTTCCAAGCCCCAACCGTTTTGAACAACGTCGAAACGTTCTGCGCCGTGCCCGACATTCTCCGGAACGGCGGCAAATGGTTCGCCGATCTCGGTACGCCGAAAAACGGCGGCACGCGAATGGTTTGCCTCGCCGGCCACGTTAACAAACCCGGCGTTTATGAAGTGCCCCTCGGCATGAATATGATGTACTTCATCAACGAAATCGGCGGCGGCATGAGGGGCGGCAAGAAAATGAAAGCGCTCATCCCGGGCGGCTCATCGTGCCCCCTGTTAACAGCCGACGAATGCGACATCGCCATGGATTACGACTCCATGGCCAAGGCCGGCACCATGCTCGGGTCCGGCGGCATGATGGTGATGGACGAAGACACCGACATGGTGAAAGTCGCCCTCCGCATCATGCGGTTCTACAAACACGAAAGCTGCGGCTGGTGCATCCCATGCCGCGAAGGCACGACGTGGCTGCAAAAAATGCTGGCCCGGATTGTCGACGGCAACGGCGCAACGCGCGACATCGACCTCATCGGTGATTTGGCGAAAAACATGCTCGGCCGGACCTTCTGCCCGCTCGGCGACGCCGCCGCCATGCCGACGATCTCTATCGTCGAAAAATTCCGTCCGGAATTTGAAGCCTACGTGGCAAAAAATCCCTTCGCTTCCAGCGAACTGGTTCAGGTAGCGTAAGGAGTTTATGGTTAAGTTAACGATCAACGAAATCGCGGTGGAAGCGCCGCCGGGAATGTTATTGATCGACGCCGCCAAGTTGGCCGGCATTGAGATTCCGGCATTCTGCTACTACGAAGGCATGGCGCTCCAAGCGGCCTGCCGCATGTGTCTGGTGGAGATTGAAAAGGCGCCAAAATTGATGGCCGCCTGCGTGGTCCCGGTGGCCGAAGGCATGGTGGTCCGCACCGAAGCGCCCGCCGTCGTCAAGGCGCGCAAAACTACCCTCGAATTCCTGCTCACAAACCATCCGCTCGATTGCCCGGTCTGCGACAAGGGCGGCGAGTGCGAACTGCAGGACATGGTCTTCAAATACGGCGTTGGCGAATCCCGCTACACCGAAGAAAAGGTCCACGTTCCCGAAAAGCAGTGGAGCCCCGTGGTGTTCTACGACGGTCCCCGCTGCATTCTCTGCTACCGCTGCGTCCGCGTCTGCGGCGAAGGCATGGGCGTCGGCGCCCTGGGCGTCGTCAACCGCGGAATCAATTCCGAAATCGCGCCCTCCCACGGCGATCATCTGGAATGCGACGAATGCGGCGCATGTATTGATATCTGCCCCGTCGGCGCGCTGACCTCCGGCGCTTACCGCTACAAAACGCGGCCCTGGGAAATGGAGCACACCGGCACCATCTGCACCCACTGCTCAAACGGTTGCAAGACCACCCTCGGCGTCCGGACCAACGAAATCGTCCGCGGCAACAACCGCGATCGCTCCGGCCTCAACGGCGAATTCCTCTGCGTCAAAGGCCGCTACGCCTTCGATTTCAACCACCATCCGGAACGTCTCCAAACGCCGCTCATGCGCGTGAACGGAAAGCTCGAAGAAGTCAGTTGGTCCCGCGCCCTGCAAGCCGTTGTTGAGAAGTTCAAGGCGGGCGGAAAAGCGGGCGTCATCGGTTCCACTCGCATCTCGAACGAAGAAGCCTACCTCCTCCAAAAGTTCGCCCGTACAACGCTCCACACCAACAGCATCGACCATCACCGCTCCGGCGACGTCGTCACTCTCCTCGATTCTCTCAGCGGCAAATCAGCCACCCTCGGCACCGCCGATGACTGTTACAACGCCAAAGCCGTCTTAATCATCGGCGCGGATCTCTCCCAACAACAGCCCTTCCTGGCCAATCAAATTCGAGCCAACTATCGCCACCACAACGCCGCCGTCTACGTCGCCACCACCGGCGTCGTCCGCGAAGACAAAATCGCCAAATCCTCCGTTCGCACAACGGCCGGTACCGAACCGCAAGCTGCGAGTTCCTCGGACGGTACCGAGCCGCGACCGTCAGGGAGCGGGCCACACCCTGCGAGTTCCTCCGAAACCGATTTGCTCTCCGCCCTGCATTCGATGCGCGAAAAGCTGGCAACGGAACCGGAACTCCTCGTCCTCTTCGGCGACACCGTCAAAGGCGAGGGCGTTCGAAACCTCGTCGCCTTCACCGAAACGCTCGGCATTCCCGTAAAATACATCTGCCTGGTGGACTACGCCAATTC
>SHUN01000113.1 GCA_009697495.1 Bryobacterales bacterium
AACTGGCTTCGATGGCCAGCGACTGTACGAGGTCCCGGCTGTTGGCGGTGAGTTCGGGATGATGAAGCCGCGAGTCCATGTAGAGCAGGCCGATGGAGTCGGCGATGGTGCCGACGAGAGCGGTTTCGGAGAGATCGCCGGCGCGGACTTTGATCAGCGGAACGCAAACGACGCTGCGGACGGCGAGTTTGACAATGGATGCGTCGAGGCCGTCAACGCTCGAATCGAAGTGCATGTTCAACAGGTCGCTGCGCGTGCGGAGCGCCTTATGGAGGACCTTTGCGGGAATGCCGAGATCCTCCGTTAACGGGCGTCGTCCGGCTTCGCGGGCGATGCGGGTTTCGAGGCCGTCTTTCGAGGCAAGCAAGAGAAATCCGCGATCGCAGTTTGTGATTTCCAGCGCCGAGTCGACCACTGCAGTTAGCACCTCGTCGATGGACAGCGCGCCTTGGATGGAACGGGCAACCTCCAACATCGAGCGTAACTTGCGCAGGCCGCCGTGATTGGCATGGGTGGGCATGGCGGTGGTTGTTTCGAGCAGGAAAGTCAACTCATAGGAGTCGTCGACGCCGAAACGAATAACGTCGCCGTGGCGGAGCACATGGGCCTCCTCCCTGAGCCCGTTGACGTCAATGCCGTTGCGGGAACCGGCGGCTTCGACGATGAGTTCGACGCCGTCGCGCCGGATGATCGCGTGATTGCGGGAGGTTCGGTTGTCGCGCAGGACGAGATGGTTTTCGGGACTGCGGCCGATGGTGAAGGGGAGGGGATCCAACGCCACGCGGAAGGCGCTGGCACCCGGAGGCTTCACATCCAATACCGCGTTGTTCATACCTCGGCCGCTTCGCGAATCTCCTGTTCGCGCGCCATCTGGCAGTTCGGGCAGTACCCGCCGATTTCGGTGCGCACAAGCAGAATTTCGAACCCGAATGTTTCCTTTACCTGCTGGCGGATGTGCGCCAGCGGCTCGCCGAAATACTCTTCGATCTTGCCGCATCGGAGGCAGACGACATGGGCGTGTTCCCGCTTCATGCGTGTCTCGTAGTAATGCTGGTCGCCGCCGTGATGGAGCAGGTCGAGTTCGTCGACGAGCCCTTCCATCTTCAGCATTTTCAGCGTCCGATAGACGGTTACGCGATTCAGCTTCGCGTCTTTCTCGCGCGCCAGATGATAGAGGCTTTCGGCGTCCAGATGCAGTCCGGACTTATCGATCAGATCCAAAAGAATCTGGCGCTGCCGGGTCATCCGAACCCCCCGCAGTTTCAATGATCCCTGGGTTGTCTGTGCGGGCATACTTCCCTCAATGTAGCAAAATGCCGTCTGCTAGAATCGAGAAGTTGATGGTAGAAACAATCCTGGTCGCCAATCGGGGCGAAATTGCCGTTCGGGTACTGCGCGCTATCGCCGAGGCGGGGCTGCGTGGCGTGGCCGTGTTTACGGAGATCGACCGCCGGGCGCTGCATCTGGCGCATGCTGACGAAGCCTATTTAGTGGATTCGTATTTGAATCCGGAATCGATCCTCGCCGCGGCGCGTCTGGCGGGGGCTGGCGCGCTGCATCCGGGGTACGGTTTTTTGAGCGAGAATGCTTCGTTTGCGGCGCTGTGCGCGGAAGCGGGGGTGTTGTTTATCGGGCCGCCGGCCGAAGCGATTCGTTCTTTAGGATCGAAAACGGCGGCGCGGGAAGTGGCGATTGCCGCAGGAGCGCCGGTGGTTCCGGGGAGCGAAGGGGCGGTGGGAAGTTTCTCCGAAGCGCGGCGGGTGGCGAGCGCCATCGGGTATCCGGTGTTGATCAAGGCGGCGGCCGGCGGGGGCGGCAAGGGCATGCGCCTCGTCGAAAAAGAAAACGAATTGGAGAGCGCGCTCCGCGACGCCTCCAGCGAGGCGGAGCGGAGTTTCCGTTCGGGCGAAGTGTATATCGAGAAGGCGCTGATTCATCCGCGGCACATCGAAATACAGATTTTTGGCGATAATCACGGCCATCTGATTCATCTGGGCGAGCGGGAATGTTCCATTCAGCGGCGGCATCAGAAAGTGATTGAGGAGTGTCCGTCGCCGCTGGTGGCGTTGTACCCGGAGATGCGCGAGGCGATGGGCGAAGCGGCGTTGAAGATAGCTCGCGCCGCCGGGTACACGAATGCCGGGACCGCGGAATTCCTGGTGGATGGAGACCGGAATTTCTACTTTCTGGAGATGAATACGCGACTGCAGGTGGAGCATCCGGTGACGGAGTTAGTAACATCGACGGACCTGGTGCACATGCAATTGGAGGCGGCGTTCGGCGCTGAGTTACAGCTTAGGCAGTCCGATGTTAGCTGGCGCGGCGCGGCCATCCAGTGCCGGCTGTATGCCGAGGATCCCGCAAATCAGTACTTCCCTTCCCCCGGGCGGATTGACCGTTTGCGTATGCCGTCCGGTCCCGGCATTCGCTTGGACAACGGCGTGTATGAAGGATGGACCGTGCCGATGGAGTATGACCCCCTTCTGGCCAAACTCTGCGTGTGGGCGCAGGACCGGCCGCGAGCCATTGCCAGAATGCAACGCGCGCTGCGGGAGACCGAGATTTTGGGAATCGCTAATAATGTCGCGTTTTTTCGCCAATTGCTGATCGACGAACGCTTTCGGTCCGGCGACATCCACACGAGGTTCCTGAACGACTTTGTGTATCGGCCGGACACGACGCTGAGCGAGGCGGAACTCGACGCGGTGATCGCTGTATTGGCCGCGTCGGAACCGGCGGCGGAGTTGGCCATTCCCGCGGCCCGCTCGAATTGGAGCCGCCGGTGAAACGGATTTTAGTAGGGCCGGACTCTGAAAAAGAGATTGACTTTGAACCGGGGGAGTATCCATTGGCGACGTTGGAGACAGGCACCGCGCTCGTGCTGCGCGGCGGGCAAGTGCATCGAGTGACGTACGCGAATGGGCTGCTGCTGGTGAATGGAAAGCAAGTGCGGCTAAGCTTGGCCGATCCGCGCAACCGCCGTCGAAATGGCAACAATAACGCCGATTCCGGCCGCCGCGACGTGAAAGCCGCGATGCCCGGAAAGGTGATCAAAATCCTGGTGGAGCCCGGGCAATCGGTTGAGCCGGCGGCGGGATTGTTGATCCTGGAAGCCATGAAAATGCAGAACGAAGTCCGGTCGCCGGGTACCGGTCGCGTGACCTCCGTTCATGTCAAAGTGGGGGACACGGTTGCATCAGGACAAGCGCTGGTTAGACTGGAGTAGACACTATGCCTGATTCGGGGTGCGCGATTTGCCGCGGTAGCGGATGGGAGATCCAGGAGCGAAGCGGCATCTCCGGAGCGAGGCGCTGCGCCTGCACAGCCGGCGATATTCAGCGGCAAACGCTGCAACATTCCGGCCTCCCAGCGTTATACCAGAATGCATCGCTCGACAATTTCGAAGCGCAGGGCAACGCGGCGCTGCAAACCGTGATGCTGCTGGTTCGGGGCTACGCTCGCGAATTTCCGAACGTGGAAAAACCGGGGCTGCTGCTGATCGGCGAACCGGGAACGGGCAAGACACATCTGGCCGTCAGCGCGCTGCGGCTGTTAATCAACCGCGGGTACGGTGGGCTGTTCTTCGACTACCAGAACTTACTACAAAAGATACGTTCCAGTTACGACCCGGCTTCCGGTTCCGGCGACCGCGAGGCGTATGCCACGGCGCTGGACGCGGAGGTACTTCTGCTCGACGACTTAGGCGCCCACCGTATTACCGACTGGGTGGAAGATACCGTGACCAGTCTGATCACTTATCGTTGCAATAACAAGAAGCCGATCATCGCCACCACGAATCTGCCCGACCAGGATATGCAGACGACTGACCGCCGCGACCGATCCGCCGGGGGAACCGAATATAAGCGGTCGCTGATCGATCAGATCGGCATGCGGGCGCGGTCCCGGTTGTTTGAGATGTGCCGCGTGATCCGCATGCCGTCGCAGGTTGAGGACTACCGGTTGCGCAAGGCGCGAATTAATTAGCCGCCTAGGCAGCGGCTGCGTCCGACATCACCATCGGTTCATCGGCGGAGCCGCCGTAAATCGACGGCACCCTGCCGCCCATTGGCCGCAAGTAAGCCGATAACTGGCCGCGGTGGTGAATGCAATGGACGTTGGCGATATTGATGAAGGCGGCGGCGGGTAGTTGGAACATGCCGTGGAAGTCGACGATGGCGGCCAGTTGATCGCCGGACAAAGCCGCGACCTTCTGGCGCGCCGCCGGGCGGACTTCATTCCACCAGTCAACCACGCCGGCGGGCGTGGACGGTCCTTCGCCTTCCGGGAACGGGCCGAACGCGCCCGCGGCCACGGATTCCAGGAACCAGATCTCGCTGGCGACGATATGGAAGGCCAGCGTTTTGGCGGGCATTGACTTCTCGCCGGGCTTGTAATCGCCTGCGCCTTCCGGCATCGCGAGGATGACTTTCGAGGTCGCGGAAACTTCGCTGTCGAGCGCGTCTAAGAGAAAATCTCGTAAACCGACTGCAAATTCAGGGGTCATACTTGGGGTCTCCTTCAATTCAAATATTAGGGAACAGCTATGGTCCTTACCTTACCGCAATGCACGACGGAAATTCGAGAGATTCACGAAAACTTCACACAAAAGCGCAAAGGCCGGTCGCGGCCCCCCAACTATTCAATATTTCGCTCGCCCGCGCCTCCGCTCGCCCTGCCGTTTTGCGCGAGTTCCTCAGAGGCCGAACTCGCGTGGCGTCCCTATTCCGGTAAACGAACGGCACGATGCGCATCTGCTTGATGCCTATCGCCCTCGCTGGCGTCTTCGTCGCTTCCGGTTACGCCGTCGTTCACCAGAACCTGCGCGGCCTGTTTGAAAGCGAAGGGAAATGGCAGATGTTCGCCACCGAAATCGCCGATGGTTATGACACCGTGGAATGGATCGCCCGTCCAGACCACCAGCAGCAGTAGCTATGACTACGATCCGGCGGATCCCGTGCCAACGCTCAGCGCCCGCTCAAGGATCGCGCCGACATCCTGCGATTCACCAGCCTTCCGCTGACCGCCTCCGTTGCAATCGCCGGCCCGCTGGAGGCCGAATTCTTCGTGTCGACAACGGCCAAAGACACCGATTACTTTGTCCGCGTCATTGACATTCATCCCGATGGATTTGAGGCGCTCATGATGTCGCGCCCGCTTCCGCGAAGACTTCCACAAAATGGTTTCGGCAAAGAAGAACAGGGTTTACAAGATCACCGTTAGTCTCTGGTCGCTCGCCATGGCCTTCCCGAAAGGGCATCGAATCACCGTGCACCATTCGGACCGGTACCCGTCGCGCCTTCTGCTGCCCGTCATCAAAGCCCCTCGCTAACGGATACAATGTGCCTATGCAGCTAGGCGCCGTTACCTACAATGTCCTCAAGGACTGGGATCTGGAAAAGATTATCACCACGCTCGAAGCCTCCGGCTTTTCCGGCGTCGAATTGCGCACTGAACACGCGCACAAGATCGAACCGTCCATCTCCGCCGCGGAGCGCGAAAAGGTGAAGCAGCGCTTCGCCCGAAGCAAGGTCCGCCTGGTCAGCTACGGCACCACTTCGGAGTTCCACTCCCCGGACCCAGCCGTGCGGCGCAAACACGTCGAGACCGCCAAAACATTCATCGATCTGGCCCACGATACCGCCGCCTGGGGCATCAAAGTGCGTCCCAACGGCCTTCCCGCCGAAGTACCCGTTGACACCACCATCGGCAATATTGGTGCCTGCCTGAAAGAGCTCGGCGATTACGGCATGGGCAAGGGCGTCGAGATCTACATGGAGGTCCACGGCCGCGAAACACAGGCGCCGCCAATCGCCGCGCGCATCATGAAGGCAGCCAACCATTCGAACGTCGGCGCATGTTGGAACTCCAATCCGACTGACGTCGTCAACGGCTCCGTCCGCGCCAGTTTCGACCTGCTCCGGCCCTATATCAAGCACGTCCACATCAACGAACTTGCCGGCCCCTATCCGTACCGCGAGTTATTCAAGCTACTCCGCGAGTCTAAGTACGACCGCTTCACTCTTTGCGAAGCCCAGGAAAGTAAAGAGCCCGAACGATTCCTTCGCTGGTATGCCGCGCTATGGAATGAACTGAACCGCGCATGAGGCTCGTCCTTCTCGTCTTTTCCGCGCTTTTACTAAGCGCCGCCCCTGTAACTCCGGAGGCCCACTTCGGCCACCGCATGGGGGCCGATTACAAGGTGCTGGATTGGGACAAGGTTGTCAGCTATTTCGCCGCACTGGAAAAAAGCAGTGACCGCCTCCGCGTCCGCGAATACGGCAAAACGTCCGAAGGCCGCCCGATGATCTACGCCATCATCGCCGCGCCCGAAACATTGAAAAACCTGCCGCGTTATCAGCAAATTCAAAAGAAACTGGCCGACCCGCGCCTCACGCCGGCCCAGGAAGCGGAGGCGCTGATCGCTGAAGGCAAAACTGTCGTCCTCATCACCTGCACCATCCACGCAACCGAAATTGCCTCCACGCATACCGCCATCGAATACGCCCATAAACTCGCCGCCGCCGCTGATTCCAAGTCGCTCGCCATCCTCAATAACACCATCGTGATCCTCGTCCCCAGCCTCAACCCCGACGGCCTGGACATCGTCACAAAATGGTATCGCTCCACGCTCAACACGCCGTACGAAGGCACGGCCCCTCCAGAGCTATACCAGAAATACACCGGCCACGATAACAATCGCGATTGGTATATCTTTTCTCAACCGGAAACGCGCGCCACAGTCAGTCAGTTACATAACGTCTGGCACCCGCAAATTGTCTACGACGTGCATCAACAAGGGTCAACCGCCTCCCGTATGTTCGTTCCCCCGTGGCTCGATCCCATTGACCCAAACATTGACCCAATCATCGCCCAATGGTGCAACGCTCTCGGCGCAGGCATGGCCGCCGACATGACCGCCGCCGGGCTCAAAGGAATCGCCATCAATGCCGCCTACGATTACTGGACGCCCGCCCGCCACTACCAGAGCTATCACGGCGCAATGCGTATCCTCAGCGAAACCGCCAGCGCCCGCATCGCCAGCCCCATCACCATTCGCCCGGACCAATTGCGCGGTGAAGCCATCGGCTACTCGCCGTCCAAATCCAGCTGGAATCATTTGGAGGTTTGGCCCGGAGGCACTTGGCGTCTCCGCGACATTGTCGACTACCAGTTAGTCGCCTTCGATAGCTTGCTGTTTCAAGCAGCAACCAGAAGAGCCGACTTACTCCGCAATTTCTACCGTATCAATGATCGCGCCTCCAAACGCATGGAGCCTTATGCCTTCATTGTTCCAGCAAATCAGGCCGATCCCGGCGCAACCGCCCAGTTACTCAAAACCCTCGCCTTCGGCGCAGTTGAAATCGACGTCGCCAAAAACAGCTTCTCCGCCGATGGCAAACAATACAGCGCCGGCGACTATATCATCCGCCTCCAGCAGCCATTCAGCGGCTTCGCCAAGACGCTCCTGGAAACGCAGAATTATCCCGACATTCGCCAGTATCCCGGCGGCCCGCCCCGCCGCCCGTATGACGTGACCGCCCAAACGCTGCCCCTCCTCATGGGCGTCAACGTCCAAACGGTGAAGGATTCTTTCGCCGCCCGCGCCGAACGCATTCACGCTTTCAATCCCGTCCTCGACCAAGCAATCGGCGGCCTCTCCGCCTCCGATTCCGAGTCCTACAAAACCATCGCCCAAGCCTGGAAACAAGGCAAAAAAGTGTTCCGCGACATTGCCACTGGCAACTTCCATTACACCCCCGCCGAAGGCCGCAAAGAGCTGCGACAGCCCCGAATCGGCCTTTACAAAAGTCCCTCGCCAGTCATGGACGAAGGCTGGACCCGCTGGCTGTTCGACACCTTCGGCTGGACCTATGCAAGCCTGAAAAATGAAGAAATCCGCGCCGGAGACCTCAACAACAAATACGACGTCATCCTCTTTCCCGATCAAACCGCCGCCAGCATCGCCGACGGCTACTTCGCCGGTTCCATGCCGGACGGCCTCACCGGCGGTCTTGCCGCCCAAGGCGCCA
>SHUN01000114.1 GCA_009697495.1 Bryobacterales bacterium
CGACCGGTTGGCCCGGCGCTCCACTTCGCGCGGCGTCGCTACGCTCCGCCTCTCTCCGTTCCGCGCCGGGCCAACCGGCATTGGCCGAGGCAAATCCGTTCTGCTTCTGATTCGTGTTCATTCTGATTTCCATTCTCGCCCTGCTCAGTGATTAAGACCGGGGATAGTGTCTCAGCTATGTTGGCACGGAGGGGAACTACTTCAAGGCCTTCGTTGTCATTTTGCTCTTCCTCGCCTTGAGCGCCTCATTTGTCCTGGTGACCTTATTTGTCGGAGTGATCCATGCGATGGTGAGCGGCGGCACCTTATTGCATCTACCGATGTTCGTCGGAATCTTTACTATGCACGGGCTCGCCGCCGTACTATTGGGGGCGCCCCTGATCTTGCGAATGGCCGCGTTTGAGGAGTCCAAGAGGCTGGAAGCCGACCTCGTCAAAATTCAGAGCATCAGGAAAAGAAGGGACGGCGTTCGCAGTGTCGGTAAATCCGTTGGTCATTAGCTTTGTCAGTGGAAAAGGCGGTGTTGGCAAGACCTCATTGGCCGCCAACTTCGCTTGGCTCTGCGGTCGCGTTGGGAAGACGGTTCTAATCGACCTCGATTTTCAAAATCAAGGAGCGACAGGCTTATTTCTTGCTCTTCTCCCAACCGACGCTTGCGGGGCCTCGGACGCGCTGGCCGGACCCAATGATTTCTCTCGTTGCGAACCGATTAGAGTGGAGGAGAATGTCTTCTTCATTCCGGCGATACCGCTTCACAATCCGCTCGAATATTCCAAAATGGCCGATTTAATGCGCGATCCGGCACTCGTTGTCCGGTTGCGCGCTTTCTTGAACTATCTTCAAAGTAGGTTTCTCTTCGACATTCTGATCCTCGATTGTCATGGCGGTCTCGATTATGTGAGCGTGGCTGCTCACGCTCTCAGTGACGAAACTGTCGTGGTTACGGAAGCCGACACGGTAACCTTCAACGGGACACTGGAGCTCCTTGATTTTTACAGCGCGCAGCGTTCCTCACTCGAAACGGCGGCCATCGGGGCTGTGGCCGGCAGCGTCCTGGAAACACCTATGTTTGAGGCCCGCCAGCGTGCCGAGCCGCCAGAATCTACCGGGCGCATTTCTTTCGTTGTCAATCGCCTCCCATCCAAGTACCGCTTTCGCGACGTGGATTCGACCTACACACGGCTAATCGCAAATTATGGCGGTGACCTACGCCTTAGACCTTCAGTGCTGAGCTTTATTCCAGAGGAAAACTTCCTCGCAGAGAGCTTCGGCGAGTATCCGTTCTGCGTCAAATTGGCGCCCACATCAGTCGTCGCGCGCAAACTCCAATTGATGATGACGGATCTAATTGTGCCTGACCCGAGCACCATGCGTTCCTATCGTCCGTTGCGGAGACTTCGCAGCAAGCGTTACCGTAGCAAAGTGCGCGAGATAGTTGTCTCGGCTGAAAGCCGCAACACTAAAAACATCATCTACGCCTTCGGGTGGCTGTGGACTCTATTTTCAGCCGCGATGGTGGCACTGATCTGTTTTAGCTTCTGGGGGGTAGCGCATCCACACCCAGATGGTTTCCTTGACTTTTTTTTGAACCCGCTTCTCGGCGTCTTTATCGTCCTCTTTTTTCTGCCTTTCGGCTATTACTGCGTTCGAGCGCAGTTCGGATTGATGTTCTATTACAATTCGGTGTACCGATTCCGCCGTGCATTGATCCGGACCACTGGATCCCCCTTGAATTTGTGGCAGAAACTCTCGCTTGTACGTCTTTGGCTTCTGCGGCTTGGATCTGCGATCGGGCCTCTGTTTTTGCTCCCAATGACATTGATTTACATTGTTGGCGGCGCGCTTATTGCGTTGCGTTTCGTTCCTCTGTAGCGCCCGATATTCCGGAGATTGGTCGGGGCGGGCGCTAACTCTAACATCAATTCTGCAACACCTCAAAAGAATCCGCCCCGCAAATCTCCTCTACCGTCTTCCGGAACTCCCTGTCCGGCCGCACTTTCTGCGCCACATCGAGAATTGCCGAAAAGTCTCGCGGCGATTCCAATTTCAGCCGCACTTGCGCGTTGCCCGGCTTGCGCTCGAACAACTCGTGCAACTCCGCCACCGGGTCGTGCCCGTTCTCCTGCAGCTTCACGCGAATGGCGATCAACGACGCCAGCGCCACGCGCGTATTCACCAGCGGGATCAGCTCCTTTATTCGCAACCGCGGCGCCGCGCCCTCCTCCGGCATCACCGTCGCCACAATCAGGCACGCATTATCGTCAACCAGGCAAGGCCCCAAATCGTCGATCAAATGCTCGTTATCGCGCCCATTGAAAATCATCGCCTCCAACACGCCTTTATGGTCTTCCACGCCCAGTATCACGTACGACTTGCCTTCCTTCGAACGCTTCTTCTGAATGCCGGTCAAAATGCCGCAGAGCTTCACTTCAAAGTTTCGCGGCAGATCGCCCAACTGATCCGTCTCGTGCGTGCGAAGGTCGGCGATCCGGTCCTCAAAATCATCCAGCGGATGGCCCGTGACATAGAATCCGATCATCTCCTTCTCGCCCTGGAGCGCCTGCATGCGTTTCCAATCCGGCACTTTCGGCAAGTCCTCATGCTGGGCGTCATCGCCGCCGAACATGTCGCCGAACAGCCCGCCCTGCCCGGACTCTTTATCCCGCCGCGCCTTCTGGCCATGCTCCATCGCCCTGTCAATCGCCGCAAATAACTGCGAACGCGTCCCCTCTAACCCATCCATTGCCCCGGCCTTAATCAGCGATTCAATCGCCCGCCGGTTCACCATCGCCGTGTCCACTTGCTCGCCGAAATCGAAGAAATTCTTGAAGGCCCCGTGTTCCTTGCGCGCCGCGATGATGGACTCCACCGCGTTCTGTCCCAGATTCTTAATCGCCCCCAAACCAAAGCGGATTGCGTCCCCGTCCGGCGAAAACGACAGCAGGCTCGTATTTACATCCGGCGGCCGTACTTTGATTCCCCTCTCCCGGCATTCATTGATGTATTTGACGACCTTATCCGTGTTCCCCGTTTCCGAAGTCAGCAGCGCCGACATGAACTCAATTGAATAATGCGCTTTCAAATACGCCGTGACATAGGCCATGTACGCATACGCCGCCGAGTGCGACTTGTTAAACCCATACCCGGCAAATTGCGCCATCAGATCGAAGATCTTGTCGGCCTTTTTGATGTTCAGGTTGTTCTTGGCCGCGCCCGCGAGAAACCGCACTTTCTGCTGCTCCATCTCCGTCGCGCTCTTCTTCCCCATCGCGCGCCGCAAAATGTCCGCCTCGCCCAGCGAGTACCCCGCCAGGACATTCGAGATCTGCATCACCTGCTCTTGATAGACGATGACGCCATACGTCTCCGCCAGCAGCGGCTCCAGTTGCGGCAGGTCGTAAACCACTTCTTTTTTCCCGTGCTTACGGGCGATGAAGTCGTCCACCATGCCGCCCTGAATCGGGCCCGGCCGATACAGTGCGTTCAGCGCGCAGAGGTCCTCAATCCGCTCCGGCCGGTAGCGCCGCAGAATGTCCTGCATTCCGCTGGATTCAAACTGGAAGACGCCGGACGTATTGCCCTTGTGGAAGATCTCGACATAAGTGAATTCGTCATCGAGCGGTATCTCCTCCATTACGATTCGCTTGCCGTGAATGGCCTCAATCAACTTCAACGCATCGTCGACAATCGAGAGCGTCGTCAGCCCCAGAAAGTCCATCTTCAACAAGCCCAGTTTTTCCAGTCCGCTCATGTCGTACTGGGTTACAATTTCGTCCTTGTTCGTCTTGTATAACGGGAGAAGGTTCTTTAAAGGTTCCGGTGAGATAACCACGCCGGCGGCGTGAACGCTGGCGTTGCGCGCCATGCCCTCCAGCCGCTGCGCGATTTCCAGAATGTCTCCGACTTTCGAATCCGCCTTCGCCGCGTCTCCGAAACCAGGCTCTTGCTCAATCGCCTCTTTCAACTTGATATTCAGCGTCGGCGGCACCAGCTTCGTCAGCTTGTCCACCTCGCTCAGCTTCATTTCCAACACGCGGCCTACGTCTTTAATCGCCGCCTTGGCGCCCAGCGTGCCGAACGTGATAATCTGCGCCACCTGCTCACGGCCGTACTTCTCCGTAACGTACTGAATCACTTTGCCGCGGCCGCGGGGCTCGAAATCGGTGTCGATATCGGGCATGCTGATGCGTTCCGGATTCAGGAAGCGTTCGAACAGCAGGCCATACTGCAACGGGTCGATATCGGTGATCATCATCGCGAAAGAGACCAGTGAGCCGGCCGCCGATCCGCGCCCCGGACCAACCGGAATGTTCTGGCTGCGCGCGTAGCGGATGAAGTCCCAGACGATCAGGAAGTACCCGGAGAACTTCATCTGCTGGATCATCTTGATCTCGCGGCTCAGCCGTTCTTCGTACTCCGGCATCGCCTGCCGCAACTGCCCATGGGCGGCCATATGCTCCAGCCGCGGACGGCGTTTTTCGAAGCCCTCGCGGACGGCGTACTCAAAGTAGCTGTCGATCGAATGCTCCGGCGGCACGTCGAATTTCGGAAACGGCTCCTTCACCTTTTCGAGCTTTACCTGGCAACTCATCGCGATCTCATACGGCGTCACCAGCGCCTGCGGATAGTTGGAAAATAGCTGCTCCATCTCCTGCTTGTTCTTGACGTAGAACGCGGGCTTGTCCCACTTCATGCGGTTGGGGTCGCTGTAGGTCTTGCCCGTGGAAATGCACATGAAGATGTCATGCGCGCGGGCGTCGGCTTGGCGCAGATAGTGCGCGTCGTTGGTGGCCACCAACGGGATCTCCATGTCCCGCGCCAGCCGCGCCACTTCCGGGATCAGCTTATGGTCCTGGTCCAGGTCGTGATCCTGAATCTCCAGAAAGAAGTTCTTCGCGCCGAAGATCTCCCGGTACGTGCCGGCGAGTTGCCGCGCATGGTCGTACTTGTCCTCCAGCAGCGCCTCGTTCACATCGCCGCGCAAACAAGCCGACAGACAAACGATGCCCTTCGAGTGCTGCTGCAGAAGCTGTTTATCCACGCGCGGCTTGTAATAGAAACCGTCCAGATAGCCAGTGGAGACCAGCTTGATCAGGTTGCGATAACCGTCCTGATCCTGCGCCAGCAGCACCAGATGGTTGTACCGGCCCGCGCGCTCCTTGTGGTCGTCGACAACATAAAGCTCGCAGCCCAAAACCGGATGCACGCCCTTCGCCTTGGCCTCGTTATAGAACTCCACGCCGCCAAACAGATTGCCGTGATCGGTCATGGCGATCGCGGGCATCCGCTCTTGAACGGCGATGTCCATCAGTTGCTTGATTTCGCAAGCGCCGTCAAGCAGCGAGTAGTCGGTGTGGCAATGTAGGTGAACGAAAGGTACGTCTGACATCAATATTCCAGCGGAAGGTTCCAGGGGGAGGAAACCTCAAGTATACTTTTGGTGTCCCTTAGGAGAACGTAATGGATCGAAGAAATCTTCTCATCACCGGCGCCGCGGCGCTTTCGATTGGTTCCCGGCGCATTTTAGGCGCTAATGACCGCGTGCGAGTGGGCGTCATCGGCCTCGGCGGGCGCGGCAACGCACACCTCGGCGGGTACCTGTCCATTCCCGGAGCCCAGGTCGCCGCGCTCTGCGACGTCAATCAAGCCGCCCGCGAACGCGCCAACGCCCGCGTCGTCAAGGCCGGCCAGGAAAAGGCCGTCGAGTTCGGCGACATGCGCAAGCTCTTCGACTCCAAGGATATCGACGCCGTTTCGATGGCCACGCCCAACCACTGGCACGCCCTCGGCGCCATTTGGGCCATGCAGGCCGGCAAGGACACCTATTGCGAAAAGCCCGCCAGCTACAATCCCTTCGAAAGCAGGCAGATGATCGCCACCGCGCGCAAGTACACGCGCATGTGCCAGATTGGTTCGCAGAGCCGCTCCACACCCCATGTCATGGAGGCGATACAGGCCCTCAAAGAAGGCGTCATCGGCAAGGTTTACATGGCCAAGGGGCTATGCTTCAAACGGCGCAAGTCCATCGGCAAAAGACCCGACGGCCCCGTTCCGCCCGGCCTCGATTGGGACATGTTCCTGGGACCCGCGCCCATGCGGCCGTTCAACGAACTGCGCTTCGCCTACAACTGGCACTGGTTCTGGGATACCGGCAACGGCGATCTCGGCAACCAGGGCGTGCATCAAATGGATATCGCCCGCTGGGGCATGGGCGTCGCCAACGACCATTCCGGCCTGAAAAGCGTGGTTTCCACCGGCGGCAAATACGCCTATGACGATATGCAGGAGACGCCCAATACGCAACTGGCGTCGTTCGATTACGGTGACCGCGAGATCGTTTTCGAAGTTCGCGGCGTGTTGACCGGCGGCGAGGGAACGCTCGGCTCCGGGCCGCGCGCGACGAGCGCGGTCGGAAATCTCTTCTACGGCGTCGACGGCTGGATGGAACTCGACGGCAGCGGCTATCGCGTCTACACCGGCGAGGAGAATAAGGTCGCCAAAGATGTGAAGGCAACGCGCGGGTCAGAGGGCACCGTTCGGCACATGGAGAACTTCCTGGCCGCCGTTAAGTCCCGGGATTACAAAAAGTTGAACGCTGAGATCGAAATCGGCGCGGCATCCGCCGACTTCTGCCACTTCGCCAATATTTCGTACCGCTCCGGCAAGCGGCTGAATTGGGACGCCGCCAAACACACCTTCGACGACGCGACGGCAAACAAACTGCTCACCCGCGATTACCGGAAGCCGTTCGTGGTGCCAACGAAGGTCTGAAACGTAAGCTCCATCGGTTGCTTGGGAGTCAGCGTAATCGATTTGGTCTGAGGCCCGCGCTGGAGCCGGATTTGAAAGGCGCCGCCGCGGGCGCGGCTGGCGGGGAGGATTTAGCTACCTCGTGAAGCTTTCTTCTCTTGGGGACGGGCGTGAAGAGACAAGCTTGACGTTGATCCGCAGCCACGGTACGAGATTGTCAAAGTTAAACGCGCCCTGCGCATTCAGCCCGGAAATGAAGTCGTAAGCGGCACCGGAATCCGCCGTCAGGACGGCGCCGTTGATCGCGAGGAAGGTATATGCCGTCTGCTTGTTGCCGTCAATGAAAGGATGGTTCTGGGCCAGGCTCTCCCACAGCGCCGCTGCTTCCTCGATCAGATCGGCATAGTAGCCGGTTTGCGGTCTATAAAGCGCCGATTCCAGCAGACCGTGGTCACGCACGCCGTGCGATCCGCCGTATTGTTCGGCGTGAGGCGGGTCGGTCAGTTCGCGAGCTTTTTATAAAGCTCACCAAACTTCTTGTGGCTGGCGAGGTAGGCGGCCATCGCATGCGGGCGGGGCCGCGTGTTCTTCCGCTTCTCAATCAGATCGGCCAGCGCTTCGTCCACGAGCGCTTACAGATGCCGTCCCTCTTTTTGCGCGAGCCCGCGGATGATCGACAGAATCTCTGCATTGCCCTGCGTCGCGACTTTTTCTCTGCCCTGCGCCATGACACACCTCACGTTGAACTGAGTCCCAGTGTATAAGCCGTATCCTGATGCGTCATTCCAGAATTTTGCCACTGTCGTTGTCGATGCTCTCGGCACCTTAGTTATATTGTAGGGCTATGCGCGCAATTTCATTGCTGGTGATGATGGGCCTTGTGGCTGCGGGGCAGGCGAAGCGGCCGGTTACGTTCGCCGATTACGATTCCTGGAAGGCCATTACCGGCCAGACGCTTTCCGCCGACGGGAAGTGGCTGGCCTACGCTCTGCTGCCGCAGGTGGGGGACGGGGAAGTGATTGCCCGTGAATTGGCGACAGGCCGGGAGATTCGGATTCCGGCGGGAATGCAGCCCGCGCGGCCGGAGGCGGAGGGAGAGGAAGAAATCGGGCCGCCGCCGCCACGCGGACCGCGCATTGTGTTTTCGGGTGATGGGCGATTCGTGGTGACCCAGACTTTCGCGCCGAAAGGGACGAAGACGCCGAAGGGCGGACTGGCCATTCTGGCGCTGGCGACGGGAGTGGTGACACGAATAGAGAA
>SHUN01000115.1 GCA_009697495.1 Bryobacterales bacterium
TATGCCCGTGGCCGTGGGGGTTGTTGCACTTGCCGAACAGGCGCTGGTTTTCTGCTTCGGAGAGGCTCGTCAAATGCAGGCGGTGCGAAGCGCTGAAACGGTAATTACGGGTGAGGCGAACCGTGGCCATGGCTGCTATTTTCCGAAGTAGTCGACAAAGGTGTCTTCGGTTTCGTAGAGACGAACGGAGTGGAGACGCGCCGAGGCGTCTTTGAATTGGGGCTCCAGGCGGCGCCAGATTTCGATGGCCAGGTTTTCCGTGGTGGGAATCACCTTGTCGAAAGGCTGGATTTCGTGGTTGAGATGGCGGTGGTCCATGGGGTCGACGACTTCGCGCATCATGACGTCCTTCAAGTCCTTGAGGTCGTAGATCATGCCGGTGGCGGGATCCGGCGTGCCTTCGAGCGCGACTTCCAGAACGTAATTATGGCCGTGGCCATTGACGTTGGCACCGGGTCCGTAAAGACGCACGTTTTCCGCCTCAGATAGCTGGGAGCTGCGGCAGACGTGGGAGGCGGAAAATTCGGCGCGGCGGGAAATAAGCATTTGGGAGGACGCTACAATAGAATTATAAGTGATTGCGATGCGAAAATTCGGAATAGACAAAGCCTTGCGGATTGGAATCCTGGTCCTAACGGTCGCGCTGGTGGCTGTGTTGGCGAGCACGTTACGGGACCGGCTCGTCGTGGCGGGCGATTCGGCGCCTGGATTCGAGGTCACCACCGATAGCGGGCGAAAGATTGCCGTGGATAATTTCGGCGGGCGGGTTTTGGTGGTGAATTTCTGGGCTACGTGGTGTCCGCCATGTATTTCGGAGTTGCCGTCGTTGAACGCGTTGGCGGCGGAACTGAAGGGGAGCGGCGTGGTTTTCCTGGGGATCAGCGTGGATAAAGACAAGGCGGCGTACGACAAATTTCTGAAGAAAGTGAAGCTGAACTTTGAGACGGCGCGCGATCCGGGGGCCGATATCAGTGCGGACTACGGCACCTTCAAGTATCCGGAGACCTACGTGATTAGCGGGGAGGGCAAAGTTTTGGAAAAATTTATTAACGAGCAGCCGTGGATGGCGCCTGCGATTGTAGCGCGGTTGCGAGGGTACGCCAAGTGAGCGTTGACGCGGATGCGAAGCGCTGGCTGCGGGCGATAGCCGGGGACGGAAATGTTCTCGATGCCGATATCGATCTGCGGTTGTACGAGTACGACGGCGGCGTGGACAAGCACCGGCCGGAGGTTGTGGTGTTTCCGAAGACGACCGCTCAGGTTGTGAAAATTGTGAATCTGGCGCGGGAGCGGGGAATTCCGTTTGTGGGGCGCGGCGCAGGGACGGGCTTGAGCGGCGGTGTGATTCCGCGGATGGGCGGGATTATGATCTCGTTCGCGAAGATGAACAAGATCGTCGAAATCGATCTGGAGAATGAGCGGATTACCGTTGAGCCGGGTGTGGTGAATCTGGACGTGACGCTGGCGGTGCAGGGGCAGAAGTATTTCTACGCGCCGGACCCGTCGAGCCAGCGGGCCTGCACCATCGGCGGCAATGTGGCCGAGAACGCCGGGGGGCCGCACACGCTGGCCTATGGCGTGACGACGAATCACGTGCTGGGGTTGGAAGCGGTGCTGCCGGATGGCTCTGTCATCAAGATTGGCGGGAAGGCGCAGGATTCACCGGGGTACGACTTGATCGGTCTGTTAACCGGTTCGGAAGGCACGATGGTGCTGGTGACGAAGATCGTGCTGCGGCTGATGCGGCAGCCGGAATTGGTGAAGACGACGCTGGCGATTTTTGACTCGGCGGAGCACGCGGGCAATACGGTGGCCGAGATTACGGCGCGGGCGATAACGCCGGTGGCGGTGGAGATGCTGGACGGCGTGATGCTGCGAATGGTGGAAGAGGCCACGCATGCGGGCTATCCGATGGACGCGGCGGCGGTGCTGCTGATTGAGCTGGAAGGTTTGAACGAGGCGGTGGAGGAGCAGGTCGAGCAGGTTCGGGAAGCCTGTATGTCTTGCGGCGCGCGGGAGTTCCGCGTGGCGCGCGACGCGGCCGAGCGGGACTTGTTATGGAAGGGTCGCAAGAACGCATTCGGTGCCGTAGGCCGGGTAAGTCGGTATTATTACGTGCAGGACGGCGTGGTGCCGAGGACCCGCATTTCAGAGACTTTGCGCTTTATCAACCAGGTGTCCGTGAAGTACGAGTTGACGATCAGCAACATTTTTCATGCCGGTGACGGCAACATGCACCCGATCATCCTGTTTGACGCTCGCAAGCCCGGTGAGCTGGAAAAGGCCCGGCAGGCGGGTGAGGATATTCTCTCGTTCTGCATTTCGGTGGGCGGATCGATTACGGGCGAGCATGGGGTGGGCATGGAGAAAATGGAATTGATGGGGAAACAATTTACACCGGAATCGCTGGATATGATCGGCAGTTTCAAGAATTTGTTTGATCCGACGTGTTTATTGAACCCAGGGAAGGTTCTGCCGACCGGGCGGGGCTGTATGGAGATTCATCAGAAACCGCTTACCGCGTCCAACATGCTGTAAGGGAGTGGTTGTGAGAATTCTGTTGTTCGTTGTGGCTGGGGTATTGACGGCGCAGCCATCGATACGCCTGGAACCGGCGGGGTCGGCGCGCTTGCGGGTCGAATCGGATGGGTGAGCGGCTTTATTGGTCGACCCGTCGGGCCTTTCGGAAGAGTTGAATGGGAGAGGGCCGATTGCGGGGCTTGGCCGGGAATCGGGCCGGTTGGCGCGCGGAGTGGGGCCGACGTATTACCAGACCGACGGGATTGCGGGTTCGTCGGGCGGTTTTGGGGTAGGGTATACGCTACTGGAGGCGGTGATCGGCGGGGCGGGGAAACTGGCTTTATCGGATCCATCAGGGGCGCCGGTTTTTGAGACGGAGGCTAATGGCTGGGTGCGGATTCCGCTCTACCGGGAGCCGACAACGTTATTGCCGGCGGGTAGATACAGCGTTGCGGCGACGGTGAATGGCACAACGGTGACGCTGCCGTTGGAGATCCAGTAGCGCGCGTCAGGCGGGACGATCACCCCTGTGGAAAAGTGGTGCCAGGCACCACTTTTCCACAGGTTAGGCGGCCTGTTCGAGAGCAAAGATATCGAGTCGTTTGCCGCTGGAGTGGAGATCGCAGCGGACGACGGCACCGGGCGGGACGCCGTCGTCGGCCAGGAGCGCGGCGAGCGGGTGCATCAAGTGGCGATGGATGGTCCGCTTGAGTTCGCGGGCGCCATATTGAGTGCTGGTGCCGTTTTCGAGCAGAAAGCGGCGGGCTCGGCGTGGGATCTGCAGGAAAAAGCGGCGGTCGCCGAGGCGGCGCGAAATGTGATCGGCCATGGCCTGGAGCTGGATTTCCAGGATTTTCTCCATCGCCTCGGCGGAGAGAGGCCGATAGGTGAGCATTAAGTCGATGCGGTTAATGAATTCAGGCGCGAATTTGCGTTTGACGGCGGCGATGGCGACCTCTTCCATGCGGGCGTGGTCATCGTCGGCAGTTGTCCCGCCGGCGACGGCTTCGAAGCCGAAGTTGGGATGGAATTCGCGGGCCATTTCCCGCGCGCCAAGGTTCGACGTGAGGAAAATGAGCGTGCGCTCGAACTGCACTGTGGTGTTGTCGCCGAGGCGGAGAGTGCCTTTGTCGAGCACACCGAGCAGGAGGCGGGTGAGTGACGGTGCCGCCTTTTCGATTTCGTCGAAGAGGACGATGGCGATGTTGGCGCGATCGCTCATCACCTGATTGAGCTTCATTTGCGTGAGGACGGGCTGGGTCTCGCGGTGCCCGAGGTAGCCTGGGGGGGCGCCGATGAGTTTGGCGACTTCATGCTCCATCTGGTATTCGCCGCAATCGATGCGGAGAACATTTTTTGCCGAGCCATGGAGGACCTCGGCGAGGGCTTCGACGGTACGGGTTTTGCCGGTGCCGGTGGGGCCGAGAAGGAGAAACACGCCGGCGGGCCGGCCCTCGGGGGCCAAATTGGCCTGGTACATCTGGACGAAAGGAACGATAGCTTCCAGGGAATCGGGCTGGCCGATGATCCGTTCGGCGAGCTGGGCCGCCATGCGCGTGGCGGCCTCGCCGGTCAAGGACGAAGCCTTCCGGCGGTTGCGAGAGGTGAAAGAAAGTTGCTTCACGACTCCATTTTATGAAATTGACAAGGGAATCCGGCTTGGGGAGGCTTAGGAACGGGTGTCGCAACGAAAAAATACGAAAACTCTATTTCCTTAAGAATGAACGGATTGCGGTAGAAATACGGGCGCTGGCATGGCCATCTCCGTAAGGGTTGTGAACGCGTCCCATGCGGGCGTGTAAATCGGGGTCATCGAGCAAAAGTTCGGCCTCGCTGACAATCCGGTTTTGATCGGTTCCGACGAGTTTGACGGTGCCGGCTTCGACGGCTTCGGGGCGCTCGGTTTTCTCGCGAAGGACGAGGATGGGCTTGCCGAGGGAGGGTCCTTCTTCCTGGACGCCGCCGGAATCGGTGATGAGCAGGTAGGCGCGGCGCATGAGGTCGACGAAGGGGATGTAATCGAGGGGTGGGATGAGATGGATGTTGGGCCGGTTGGCGAGGAGGCGGTTGACGGGGTCCTGGACGTTTGGGTTGGGGTGAACGGGGTAGACAATTTCGACGTCGTCGCGAGAGGCGAGGCGGTTGAGGGCGAGGCAGATACGCTCAAAACCAGCGCCGAAACTTTCACGGCGGTGGGCGGTGACGAGGATCAGGCGTTTGGCGGGGTTGAGGAAGGAGCAGTCAACGCCGCTGGAAAGAGTGCCGTTGGCGAGGCCATCGCGAACGTAGAGGACGGCATCAATGCCGGAGTTACCGGTAACGTGGGTTCGTTCGGGGGGAACGCCTTCGCGGTGGAGATTGGCGGCGGCCCAGGGAGTGGCGGCGAAGTGGATATCGGCGAGGCGGCCGGTGAGGACGCGATTCATCTCTTCGGGGAAGGGCTGGGCCATGTCCCAGGTTCGGAGGCCGGCTTCGACGTGGCCGATGGGAACGCGGGCGTAGAAGGCGGCAAGGGCGCCGCAGAGGGTGGTGGTGGTGTCGCCCTGAACGATGGCGAGTTCGGGTTTTAGGTTGGCGAAGACGGGTTCGAGGGCGGCCAGGATTCGGGAGGAGGACTGGAAAAGCGACTGGCCTGGGAGCATGAGATCCAGATCGACATCCGGGGTGACATGGAAGGCGGCCAGGACCTGATCGAGCATCTGACGGTGCTGGCCGGTGACACAGACCTTGACATCGAAGAGGTCCGGCGTGGACTTAAGATGACGCAGGACAGGGCAGAGTTTAATGGCTTCCGGGCGCGTTCCAAAGAGGAAAAGAGTTCGAATCGGCAAGTGGTTACGGCGCGCGTCCAATGACTGTTTGTGGGGGCTATTTGTGGCGATAAGTTATGCGGCCCTTGGTCAAATCGTACGGCGACATTTCCATGGTGACGCGGTCACCGGCCAATACACGGATACGATTTCGGCGAAGTTTGCCGGCGAGATGGGCGAGAACAAGGCGTTCCTGATCCAACTGGACACTAAACAAACCGCTAGGGAACTTTTCGACCACAGTTCCGGTAACTTCAATACAATCCTCTTTACTCATTGGCCTCCTGGGCGTTTTCGTTCTAACTGAAAAGACGAAGTCTTTCTATTACAAGTATAGCGGTAAGAAGGCAAGCCCTCGAAAGAACTCACGGAAAAGAGAGCGGCGCCGATAAGAGCGAGGAAGGAAGGCGCGGGATGATTTCCGTTAAGGATGCGATAACCGATTCTGGTTTACAGGCGAGAACTCTTCAGCAGGCGCGGCGGTTTTCGGGGAAGTGCCTGGAACTGGGCCGTGAATCGCTGCGGGCAGTGGAGGAGCATGTGTTTCCGCTATTTCCCGAAGCGGCGCGGAAGGCGCAGGAGAATTGGCGGCAGGTGTACGCCTGCATACGGGAAGAGGCGCCGGAAGATGTGCTGGAGTCGACGCCTCGGATGGTGGAGCGGATATTACATAATTATGCGTTGGATTCGAGGCGGATGCAGTGGGAGCAACTGGAATCGGTCAAGTCGATCCTGGGCGTGATGGCGGAGGCGGTTGGCGCGACGCGCTTACAAACGAACACCTACAGCGAGAGTATGGCGGAAATCTCCGAGTCGTTAAGGCGGATGACGGAGACGGAGAGCCTGGAGGAGTTGCGGCGGCAATTGACGAAAGAGGCGGCGCAAGTGCGGGAGAGCGTCGCGAAAATGGTGCGAGAGAGCGAAGCGTCCGTGCGGGCAATGGAGTCGGATCTGGCCCATTTTCGGACAAAATTGGCGGAGGCGGAGGCGTCGACGGACGTGTTGACTGGATTGGCGAACCGGCGGGAGTTAGAGCGGCAGATGGAAATGCGAATACAGCGGATGACGCCGTTCTGCGCGCTGTTGTTCGATCTGGACAACTTCAAAAGCATCAACGAGCGGTTTGGACACGAGTGCGGCGATCAGGCGCTGCGCGGGTTCGCCGGCGTGCTGAACGAACAGGTGCGGCCGGGCGATGTGGTGGCGCGATGGGGGGGCGACGAGTTTTTCGTGATCTTCGATTGCACGATGAAAGACGCGTTGCGGCGGAGCCAACAGATCTCGGTGAAACTGGCGCGGCGCTATGAGTTGAATTGGGATGGGAAACCGATCTCGATTCCGCTGCAAGCGAGTTCGGGAGTGGTGGAGTATTGTTGTGGTGAAACAGCGAGCGCGCTTTTCCGCCGGGCGGATGAGGCGATGTACGCTGTAAAGGGAAAGCGGTCGGCGGCCCGGGAAACCCGATAGAATGGGCAGGAAGGGTATCGAATGCGGCTGCTGATTGCTATGCTGGCGTCCAAATATTTGAATGACTGAAACGCAGGTTCTTGCCGGAAAAAATATTCTAATCACCGGAGCGGGCCGGGGGATTGGAAAGCGTTTAGCTTTGAGCATGGCGTCGAGGGGCGCGAAGGTAGGGTTATTGGCGAGGAGCCGGGGCGAATTGGACCTGGCGCAACTGGAGATTGAGCAGGCGGGGGGAGTGGCGATGCGGTTGCGCGCGGACGTGCGGGAAGCCGAGCAGATCGCCGCGGCGGTGGACCGGATGAAAGTGCATTGGGGGCAGATTGATGTGCTGATCTGCGCGGCTGGAATTCAGGGGCCGATCGGCCCTTTGATGGAAGTGCCTCCGAAAGCCTGGTGGGAGACGGTGGAGACGAATCTGCGCGGCGTGATGCTGGCGGCGCGGGCGGTGCTGCCGGAGATGATCAAAAGGCGGTCGGGGAAAATCATCGCGCTGAGCGGCGGCGGTTCATTGACGCCGCGCCCCAATTTTTCAGCGTACGCGGCGAGCAAGTCGGCGCTGGTGCGACTGATCGAGACGCTGGCGGTGGAGATTTCCGAGCACAATGTGCAGGCCAACTGCATGTCCCCGGGCGGGGCGAACACTGCCATGACCGACGAGATACTGGCGGCGGGCGAAAAGGCAGGGTGGAAGGAAATTGAAGACGCCAAGCAGGTGCGGATGACGGGCGGCGAGCCGCCGGATAAGCAGATTCAACTGGCCTTGTTTTTGGCTTCAGAGCGTTCGAACCACATAACGGGAAGAGTGATTCACGTGGGTGACGAGTGGCGCAAGTTGGAGCACGGGCAGGTGAGCGCGGAACTATATACGTTGCGGCGCGTGGTGAAGGGCTGACGATTGCAGTTGGCTGAATAGCGCGGCGGGGGCGACGGTGTGCCAATGTCCGCGCATTTTGCCATCGGTCACGCGGACGAAATCCACGACTCGGAAGGAGGCCTTTTTGCCGGCCGGCGGCACTCCCGGAAATTCTCCCAGGTGTGTGCCGTGGAAGGTCTTCCTTGTAGCGACGAAATCGCCGCTGACGAATTGCTCGATGATCTCGGCCCGCAGGTCCGGGAAGGCTGATTGCAGCATGCGGAAGAGCTGGATTACATCGGTGGCGCCCGATCCGAAGCGGTAGACTTGCTC
>SHUN01000116.1 GCA_009697495.1 Bryobacterales bacterium
GGAGGAGGGTGCCTTTTACGTCAAAGGCGAGGCGGAATTCAAGGCCGGCGGGTTCTTCAACGGCGGCGGGCAGCGCCGGAATAAAGACGAGGAGCCGTACGGCGCGGTTCGCGCGCTGGACGTTGTAACTGGTGAATTGAAGTGGGAATACAAGCTGCACTCTCCGTCGCATGCGGGCCTGATGACCACTGCCGGCGGCTTGGTATTCGGCTCCAACCAGTCAACGTTTTTCGCGCTCGACGCCAAGAGCGGCGCGCTTCTTTGGCGCTTCGAAAGCGGTGGTAACATCGTGGCCAATCCCATCAGCTATCTGGCGGATGGCAAGCAGTACGTCGCCATTGCCGCCAAGCACGCACTGCTGGTGTTTTCGCTGGATTGAGGCTGCCCGCTGGGGGTCCTTAACCGTTTTTGGGGATTCTGCCCGAAAACGCTCCCTGGCGGTCGCGCTTCGGAAACGGTTGCGCTGATTCCGGAAGAGTTACTGAGCCGCGAGTGGCACCGGGCCGGCGGAAAGCCCGTTGCCAGAATCCGGCCTCGCCCGCTACGCGCCGCCGACCCGCATGAGATACCGGTCCAATGCCGCGATCTGATCCTCTACTCGCTGGCGGTCCCGCGCCGCCGGCATCAGCGCCAAATACCGCTCAAAATCCGATTTCGCCGCCCCGTACTTCCGCAACTCCACATTCACCGCGCCCCGCAATACATAACTATCGGCGTCGGCCGGCGCCGCCTCCAGCAGCAAGTCCAGCACCTGCCCCGCTTTCACATAGGACTTCCCCCGCAAGTAAATCGACCGCAGATTATTCAACATCCGCACGATAATCTGCCGGTTCGACACCGCGTTCAAGATCCCCGGCGAGACGGCCAAATCCATCCCCGTCATCCGGCGCGCCAGCGCAAAACATTCGTCGCGGTCCAGCAACTGCCCGCAGTTGTAGACATCCACAAAAGTCTGGAAGCCGTCCTCGTCGTAGCGGACAATAAAGTGGCCGGGCAATCCCACGCCCGCCATCGGCATCTCCAGCCGCTTGGCCACCGAAAGATACACTACCGCGAGTGAAATCGGGATCCCCTGACGGGACGCAATCACTTCATTGATACAACTGTTACGCGGGTTGTAATAGTCGATCTCATTCCCCGCGAATTCCTGCTCGCGGAAGAAAAACTCGTGCAAAACCTGCAAGCGCTCCACCGCGTCATAGTTCATCCGCAATCGCCCGCCGATCTCCGCGGCGTAGGAGTCCAGAATGTCCATGAACGGCCGCGGATCCAAATTCGGGAACTCGATGCGGCTCAACTCCAGCGCAGCCAAATCTAACGGGGCATCGGAGTCGTCTCTCTTCAAAAGTTCGCGCAAAGTTTCCATGGGCAGCCCGTGCCGTTAGAATACCATTTTGCGCTACGTTTTCTCCTGCGCCTGCCGTAAATACGCGTCGTTCCCGCTCAGCCAGTCCGCCCGCACCGGGGCAAACAGGTCGAAAACCAGTGAGTCCTCCAGAACCTCCACCCGATGCGGCAGGTTCGACGGAATCTGCATCACCTCCCCAGCGCCGATAATATACTCCTCGCCGCCCGCGAGGAACCTGAGCTTTCCTTCCAGCACCATCGAAACCTGTTCGTTCTCGTGATGGTGCTCCGGCACCACGCCGCCCTGCTTCAAATGCAGGTAAGCGATCGTCATCCGCTCCGTGTGCAGCGCCTGGCGCCCGAAGGACGGATTCAATTGTTCGAGCGCGATTTCATTCCATTTGTGAAGCTTCATACGAATGGCGAGTGTATCATGGGTTTCAGGACTATAAATGGCAATGAAGGGCGTAGTGTTAGCGGGCGGCACCGGGAGCCGTCTATTTCCGCTGACCAAAATCACCAACAAGCATCTGCTTCCCGTGTACGACAAGCCGATGATCTATTACCCGATCCAGGCTCTCGTCGATGCGGGTATTGAGGACATCCTTGTCGTCACCGGCGGCCGCAACGCCGGCGACTTTCTGCGGCTTCTGGCCAACGGGAAAGAGTTCGGCCTCACTCACCTGGATTACACGTACCAGGAAGGCGAAGGCGGCATCGCGGAAGCTCTCGGCCTGGCCCACCACTTCGGCGCGGGTCACCGCATCTGCGTCATCCTCGGCGACAACATCATTGAGGGATCGATCCGCGAAGCCGTCGAAGATTTCCGGAAGCAACCGTCCGGCGCCAAGATTCTCCTGAAACAGGTCACCGACGCCGAGCGCTTCGGGGTCGCCGAAATTGCCGATGGCAAGATCCTCGGCATCGAAGAAAAACCCAAAAACCCGAAGTCCGATCTCGCCGTGACGGGCATCTACCTGTACGATGAAACCGTCTTCGACAAGGTGCAGAAGCTGAAACGCAGCGACCGCGGCGAACTCGAAATCACCGATGTCAACAACGCGTACATCGCCGAAGGTTCCATGACATTTGCCCACCTGGAGGGCTGGTGGACCGACGCCGGAACGTTTGAATCCCTGCTTCGCGCCAACAATCTCGTCGCCGAAACCAGGGAGCGCGAGCAGTGAACAGTCCCCTCGAATTCGCCCTGCCGGCCAACGAAAGCAGCGGCATCGGAAACGTCATTTTGAAGCCGGAATCGGAGCATCTGATTCCCGGCGTCCAGATAATTCCCTTCCCGCTCTGGCCCGACGACCGCGGCTACTTCCTGGAAGTGGCCCGCATTGGCCAAGGCGGCGTTAGCGCCTTCCCGCCCGAATCCACTCAAATTTCCGCCGCGCTCAGCTTCCCCGGGACTATCAAAGCTTTCCACATTCACCGCGTTCAAACGGATTACTGGTCTCCCGCCTCCGGTATGTTTCAGGTGGCCCTCGTCGACCTCCGCCCCGATTCTCCCGCCTTCGGCCGCCGCAACACTCTCTACGTCGGCGCTCTCCGCCCGTGGCAGATCCTCATCCCGCCCGGCGTCGCTCATGGCTACAAAGTGATCAGCCAGGAGCCAGGGATGCTCGTCTACGTGACCGACCACACTTACAATCCTGCCGACGAAGGCCGCATTCCGCATGATGAACCCGGCATTCACTACGATTGGAATCTGCAACACCAATGAAACTGCTCGTCACCGGCGGTGCCGGATTCATTGGATCCGCCTTCATCCGGCTTGCGCTCCAAAGCCCCGAAGACTTGACGCTCGGTAATATCGACGCGCTCACTTACGCGGGCAATCTGGAAAATCTCGCCTCCGTCTCCGCCGATCCGCGTTATACGTTTTTCAAAGCCGACATAGCTGACGCCGCGGCCGTTGAGGCCGTCGTCGCCTCCTTCCAGCCCGAGGCGATTGTTCATTTCGCCGCCGAGTCCCACGTCGACCGCAGCATCCACTCCCCGGAACCCGTCATTCGGACTAATTTCAATGGGACGTTTACGCTGCTGGAGGCCGCCCGCCGGCACAAAACACCGCGCTTCGTGCACGTCTCGACCGACGAAGTTTACGGCTCCATCGACGAGCCGCACGAAGCGGATGAACACTATCCGCTGCGCGCCAGCAGCCCCTATTCAGCGTCCAAAGCGGGCAGCGACTTACTCGCTCTATCTTACTTCACTACTTACAAGATGAATGTAAGTGTAACTCGCGCGTCGAATAACTACGGCCCCTACCAGTTTCCGGAAAAACTGATTCCTCTCATGATCGCCAACGCGCTGGATGGCAAACATTTGCCGGTCTACGGCGATGGAATGCAGATCCGCGACTGGCTCTACGTCGACGATCACTGCCGCGCCATTCGGGCGGTACTGGACAGCGGCCGCGCGGGCGAAGTCTATAACATCGGCGGCAGCCGGGCGCTGCCCAATATTGAGGTGGTCCAGCGGATTCTCGCGGCCACGGGCCAACCCGAGTCGCTGATCCAATACGTGACGGACCGGCCGGGTCACGACCGGCGTTATGCCATCACCAGCGACAAGATTGAGCGGGAAACCGGGTGGAAGCCGCAAGTAGAATTTGAAGCTGGATTGTCCGAAACAGTGGGCTGGTACCGCGGGAACGCCGGCTGGATCGCCAACGTGCGCAGCGGCGCTTACCGCGAGTTTTACGACAAGAACTACGGCGGGCGATAGCCGGTGCCGGGCCGCGCCGCCAGCACCATCTTTGTCGCGGTCTCCACGTCCACTGCTTTGGCGAAGAAGTATCCCTGCGCGGAAGGACACCCGATCCGCCGCAGGTACTCCAACTGCTCCGCCGACTCCACGCCCTCGGCCACGACATCCAGTTTCAGGTTGCGCGCCAGCGACACCACTGCTTTCACCACCTCAGCGCAGTTCTCGTCTATTTCCAGGCGGGAGATAAACGACCGGTCAATTTTCAACGCGTCGAACGGCAGGTTCGTCAGATAGGTAAGCGACGAATAGCCGGTGCCGAAATCGTCTATCATCAGCCCCACGCCCGCAACGTGAAGGCGACGCAAGATCTCGGCCGCGGCCTGTATCTCGCCGATCAGAACACTCTCAGTGACCTCCAGGCAAAACTCGCCGTGAGGAAAGGCGAGTTCATGAACGAGGCGCGTCACCAGTTCGACGAGGTCACGATCAAAGAACTGCTTAACAGAAAGGTTGACCGAAACCTGCAAACGCGTCTCCGGCAGTAGTTTTCGCCACACGGCAAACTGGCGTGCCGCATCTTCCATGGCCCAGGCCCCAATGGGGATGATCAGGCCGGTCTCCTCGGCGATGGGAATGAACTGCAACGGCGCCACCAGTCCCAGTCGCGGATGGCGCCACCGGAGCAGTGCCTCGAAGCCGGCCAGCGCGCCCGTTTGAATGTCGATTTTCGGCTGATAAAACAGCACCAATTCGTTCTTTTCGAGGGCCTGCCGGAGATCGAGCTCCAGCTCCATCCGGTTCACCGCGTCTCTCCGCATTTCCGCATCGAAATTGACCGATTGTGCCCGGCCTAGAGACTTGGCCTGATGCAGCGCGGTCTCGGCGTCACGGAGAATTTCAAAGGCGCGCTTGTAGTGATCACCCTGGCTGAGAACGATTCCGATCGAGGCCGAAAGGCGGATCTCTCGTCCGGCCAGTTGCAGCGGCCGACGGATCTGCGCCTGCAGCCGATCAGCAATGGCACGCGCCAGTTCGCCGTTGTCGACGTCGTGCAAGATCAGCAAAAACGTGTCGCCGTGCACGCGGGCCAGAAAGTCGTCCGTCCGTCCGGTAAGGAAAACCGTTCGAGTCGCCCGTTCGAGTCGTATGGCGATTTCGCGCAGGATGCGGTCGCCGGCCGTCGGCCCCAAACTCTCATTGACCACACGGAACCGATCCAGATCGAGCAGCATCAGCGCGAATGGCTTCGAGGATTCCGGTCCGGGCCCGGCAAGCATCCGGTCAACGCGATCCAGAAGGCTTTCCCGATTGGGAAGCTGGGTCAGCCAATCGATGCACTTGTTGCGGGTAATGTCGGTCTGCAGGCCCGTCAGCCGCTGCAAATTCCCATTCCGGTCGCGCTCCACATTCGCGCGGCAGTACAGCCAGCAGAGCGCTCCATCCGTCGTCGCCAGGCGATACTCCTGCCCGAATTCCATTTGTTCCGGATCGTCGCGAAGCGACTGCAGCGCCCCTTCCAGCGGCTCCACATCGTCCTCGTGGACCCGCGCGAGCCAATCGGAGAGGCGCGCTGGTCCCGCCGCGGGACGGCCCGTCAAACGGCCCCATTCGCTGGAAAACCAAATCGTGTCCGTGGAGACATTCCACTCCCACAGAATATCCGTCGAGCCGGCGGTGGCCCGGAACAATCGCTCCGACCTCTCCCGCGCGCCGAGGCCGGCGTCCTTCTGTAGGAGTTGCGAACGCACGCGGGAAATCGCGCGGCTTCTTTCGACCGACGGCGACATGCAGTCATTGGCGCCCGCCTCCAGGGCCGCCTCCTCCAATTCGTTATGCGTCTCCGCCGCCAGCATAATTACCGGCAACTGCTGCGGCGTCCAAGCGGCCCGCAATAGTCGCAGCAGGTCCAGGCCTGACATTCCTGGGAGCGATTCGCCCAACAGGATCAGCTCCACCTCGCTCTCCCGGATCTGCTCCAACGCCTGCCCGGCGGTTGTGGCCAAGTCAACCGAATACCCTGCGTCGGCCAGACATCCGGTAAGGCCGCATAACGCCCCCGCATCGCCGTCGACGAGCAAAAGGCGGCGGGACGGCGGCGCCGCCGCCGGGAGGGGGAGGAGAGCGGACGGACTGATTGTCGGCCAAAACGCCATGCTATTTAGACGTATCGTCGAGCGCGGCCAAAACTTGAATGGATACGAGGCCAGGGTGATGAACGGCCGCCAGTTCCTGCGCGCCGCAACCGCCTCTTCCGCCGTCGCGGCGGAGAAACCGCGCCCCAACATCCTCTGGATCTCCTGCGAGGACTCCAGCCCCCACGCCTTTTCCTGCTACGGAGAACCGCTGGCGTGGACGCCAAACATCGACGCCGTCGCCCGGCGCGGTGTCCGTTATAGTCACCAGTTCACGCGCTCGGCTAACCAGATGCGGTCGGCGGTCCGATCACGGCATCGGGCTGCCTCGGTCGAAACGCTGGAACTACGAGTCCGGGACGCACGCTCCTTCTGGATGCTAGAGTGACTTCATGAGCATCGCGAAAGAGTTTCAACGCCTCGCGGGCCTACTTCGGAAGGAAGAGCCGGCCTACGTTCTTGCCGAACTGAACGATCTGCTCACCAATGCACCGGGCGCCCAGATCGAAATTCTTTCCGCGCCTTCGATTGCCGACCCATATCTGGCCAACTATGTAGCCGCGATGGTCGAGCAGGCCGCTCACCTCAAAGGGGGCGTCCGGCCGCCGCCATGGACCGCTGGAGTAGCGCCCCTTGCCCAACCCGTCTTCGCGGTCCCGTGGATGGCGTTGCGCGCTCACCTGCTGCTAGAGTCGCCCGTTCCTTTCCGGCGCCGGAATATCTTTGTCGATTCCACCATTGGCGACCGCGTCTGATGCTGACTTCCCAGCGAATCCGCGAATTGTTTGCCTGTCTCAATGAGGAGCTTGGCCGAAGGCATGTGCGTGGTGAGGCCTATCTTGCCGGCGGCGCAGTGATGTGTCTGGTATTCCAGGCGCGACCGGCGACGAAGGATATCGATGCGATGCTTGTGCCGCCGGCCGAGATGCGCGCCGCCGCCGAAGCTGTTGCCATTAGGGAAGGCCTGTCCAGTGACTGGCTAAACGACGCCGTCAAGGGATTTTTCAGCGAACGCGGCGCTTTTGAGGTATTCGAAGAGCTGAGCAATCTGCGGATCTATGTCCCTCATCCCGGGTATCTCCTGGCGATGAAGTGTCTTGCGTTACGGCTTGGCGAGGAGTTTCAGGATCTGCAAGACGTCGCCGTCCTGGTTCGGGAACTCGGGCTTCGAACTGTTGCCGAAGCTGAGTCCATCCTGGGTCAATACTATGATCTGGCCCGGTACCCGGCCAAGACGCGCTATGTGCTGGAAGAATTGATGGGCGCGAGCGACGCCCAGGGGGACTGAGGAGCACGCCCAGCTCGCCGCGGTCCGAGCGCGGGTTGAAGTTGTGGTCGAATGGGCGCGATAGACTCGCGGGACGCTGGATCGACGCCTGTTTTTGAAGATGGCGGCGGCCGTGACGCGGAGGCCGAATGTCGTCATTATCTTTCTCGATGATTCGGACTGGGCGGATTTCCACCCTTTTGGCAAACCTCCTTATCCCACTCCGAACGTTGAGCGGCTGGCCAGGCAGGGCTGCGCGTTTCATAATTTCTATGTTCCGCGGGCAATCTGCCCGGTGGGGCCGGCGGCGGCGAGGGCGCGCTTATTCGGCTCGGCCGTAGGGGGCGGGTTCGGTCTCGGGCGCATCGATTGTGTCGCCTTCGCCGTCGGCGAGGAAGAGGTTCTTTTCCAGGTCGTATTGGCGGTTGTAGAGATCGGCGTAGCGGCCGTTGGCGG
>SHUN01000117.1 GCA_009697495.1 Bryobacterales bacterium
AGAAGCGTCCAGTTGTTGGCGGGTGCCCCCGCGATAATTCCGTCGTAGTCTTCGGGGTAACGCTGGGCTTCCATCAGCGCCTGGCGGCCGCCGTTGGAGCAGGAAGAGAAGTAGGATTTTTTCGGCGCGGAGCCGTAGAACGCCGTGGTGACCGCTTTGCCTTGAACGGTCATCAGATGGATGGCGCGATGGCCGAAATCGATGATTTTTTCGGGATGATTTAGCGCCCATTTGGCGTCGACTCCGCCTGTGGCGGCGTGGCCGGTGTCGGTGGAGGCGGCGGCGAAGTTGTTGCGGACGGCCTCAACCAATCCGGCGGTGCTGATGGACCCGGCGAAGCCGCCGTTTCCGATGCCGAGGAATTTGCCGTTCCAATCCGCGGCTGGCAGCCAGACGGCGAACTTGATTTCGGAATCGGAAGTTGGCGAGATGACGCCGGTGACGCGGCAGTGGGCGGGCACGTCCTTCAATGCCGGGACTAGTTTCGCTTCGGTGATTCTTGTTGACGGGAGCGTCAACTTCGCCAGTCCTTCGCAATCGGCGGCGCCGGCGATGGCGGCGGCGCAAAGCCCAGTCAAAATGATTCGCAACATAGGTCCTCTTATCCGAGCACTTCGCGCAGACGTTTTGCCAGCGCGTCCAGTTCATCATCGCGCAAGCAGACGGGGTTTATCACAAGCGTGCCCTCGGCTGCGCGGGACGGGTCCACGTGGACCGATGGCACGCCATTCTGCAAGCGCAGGCAGGCGGCGACGCCGTCGGCGACTTCAATCACAAGCTTCGGCACCAGGCCGTCGCGAATCGCGCCGCGGGTGCCGCCGAGTTGCGCGGCGAGCCGCTCGACGCGGGCTTTGTAGATGGCGCGGCGCGCTTCGTCGCTTTCGGCAACGAATCGTTTCAATGCCACGAGAAGGCCGACGATGGTCTCCTTGCCGACTTTGCAAGTGCGGCCGATGCCGTGCGGGGGGATGCCAACGAGAACGTCCTTATCGATTAACGAAGGCGGGGGCGCCCATTGATTCCACTCGATGTCCAGATCCAGATTTTGGAGGATGGCGGACATGATGAGATCGCGCCGGCCGCAAAGAATGCCGGAGCCTTGCGGGCCGCCGATGGCTTTGCCGCCGCTGTAGGCGACGAGGTCGGCCCCGGCGGCGATGAAGCGTTTCAGGTTGGCGGCGGGGGGCAACTGCGCGGCGGCGTCGACGAGCACGGGGACGTTGCGGCCATGGGCGACGCGGACAACTTCATCCAGGGCGGGCCTGGCGCTGCCGGAGGCGACGTAGACGACCGCGGCGGTGGAGGGGTTG
Organism: Bryobacterales bacterium; assembly: GCA_009697495.1. Lineage (GTDB taxonomy): Bacteria > Acidobacteriota > Terriglobia > Bryobacterales > Bryobacteraceae. Next base: position 1,311 of record SHUN01000117.1, read on the forward strand.
ATAGCGTCGGCAATTTCCCAGCCTTCGGCATCGCGAACACCGGCGCCGGCGACGCGATCGGGCAGGCCGACCTCGACGATGCGGACGCCGGTGGCGCGAACGGCGTGGTCATAGAAATTCCGCTGGCTACGGACCATGACGACTTCGTTCTTCATCCCCGTTGTGTCGGGCAGGCGGGCCATGCGCCCGGGGTCGAGACCGGCAATGCACGCAGCGGTGCCGAGCAGCAATCCAGCGGCCGCGCCCGAGGTGACGATGCCGGCTTCGGCTCCGGTGACATCGGCGATGATGCGGCTGGCACCGGCTTGGAGTTCAGCCATGTCGACGCAGTATGTGGCGGCTTCCGCCATGGCGCGCGAGACTTCCGGGGTGAGGAAGCCGCCCGAGACGCGGGTCGAGGGGCCTTTGGCGTTGATGATTGTCCGAACCCCGAGATCGTCGTAGATTCCCATGAATGTTTATAGTAATAGAAGCAACATGAATATCCTACTCGCTGTTGATGAGAGTTCGGCGAGTCAAATCGCCATTGAGGAAGTAGCGGGGCGGCCATGGCCGGAAGCGACAACCGTCGAAGTATTGACGGTCGTAGAGGCGGGCCAGGTTTCCAACGGGGTGAACGATGCGGCAGTGGCGCTGCTTCGTGGCGCCGGACTGCGGGCGCTTGGCAAAGTGGCGGCGGGCGACGCGAAAGCAGTGATTGCGGCGCGCGCTGAAGCCATGCGGCCGGATCTGATTGTAGTCGGGTCCCATCGGCCGTCGGCGCTGACGGATTTGTTTGTGGGCAATGTGGCGGTCCATACGCTGCGGCACGCGGGGTGCTCCGTGGCGATAGTGCGGGCGCGGCTGGACGACGGATTGATACCGCGAAAAATCCTGCTGGCGGTGGACGGTTCGGCGTATGCGGAGGCCGCGGCGAGGGCGATTGCCGAACGGCCGTGGCCAGCGCGGAGCGAGGTGCGAGTGCTGAGCGTTGTGGAGGTTGTGCTGCCGGCGATGCATGCGTTGTTCGATCCGCCATTTGTTCAATCGGATGAAGTGCAGAGACTGCGGGTGGAGGCGGTGGCGCGGGCGCAGAGGGCGGTGAGCGACGCGGTGGCGATATTGGCTCCGTCGGGGTTGGCGGTATCGGAAACAATTTCGGTGTTGCTGGACGGCACCAAAGAAGTGATTTTGCAGGAGGCTCGCGATTGGGGCGCGGACTGGCTATTCGTGGGTTCGCATGGGCGGCAAGGGGCGGAGCGGTTGCTGATGGGAAGCGTCTCAGAGGCGATTGCGATGCAGGCGAACTGTTCAGTGGAGGTGGTGCGAGCGCGGGTGGGTTAACGCCGGGGGCGGGGGCGGGGGCGGCACAACCAGTCTTCTACCGGCATCGCCATTCGGCGATCTATCCCAATGCACGTTAAAATGAACCCATTGATGGCAGCGTTTCTCTATGAATTTGAATGGGATCCGGTGAAGGCAAACACCAATCTCAAAAAGCACGGCTTAGATTTTGAGCGGGCCGGAACCGTGTTCCTAGACCCGCTCGCGGTTACGATCCCTGACGAGGAGCACAGTGAAACCGAGGTCCGATGGATTACGCCGGGAAAGGATGCGGGTGGCCAATACGCGCTCGTGATCCACACTTTCGAGTGGTTGGCAGATGAACGGGGACGAATCCGGTTCATTTCCGCAAGAAGACCAACGATGGCGGAAATCCGCGACTACGAGGAGCAGATATGAATCCTGAGTATGACTTCAGCAAGGGCGAACGCGGCAAGTTTTTCCGGCCCAACGCCAAACTTCGCTTGCCGATCTATTTGAGCCCTGATGTTCAGCACTATCTAACCGAACGCGCAGCCCAGAAGGGTATACCGCTTGGCGAGATGGTGAACACGCTTCTGAAGCAGGAGATTCAGATGATTGAGTCGGTGAAGTAGGGTTTGGTGGAATTCGTTCAGTGGGCGGACACCAGCGGCTGGTGTGACCGGTAGCGGCGGACGATGATCTTTCCGGCACGCTGGCGCGCCCGGAAGATATCAAAGGCCGACTGCATACCCATGAGCGTTTCCAGCTTCGGGCCGAAGGCCTTTTCGATGCGAAGGGCCATATCGCCGGTCAGATCGACTTTGGCGTTCAGAAGCCCGGACAGTGCCTGGCGCGACACGCCCAGCGCTTTGGCGGCATCGGTTACCGTCAGGCCGATTGCCTCGATGATTTCGGCGCGGATCACTTCGCCGGGATGCGGCGGGTTGTGCATTGGCATGGTTTCTCCTAGCGGAAAGTCAGCCGCAAGTTGCGTGTCACAGGAAGGCTCCACCCCCTGGCGGCCAAGCGTACAATTCACTACCCGACTTCATTCGATCCAGGACGGCGAACATGGCGCGCAGTTTCGCGAAGGTATCAGCGGGAAGCCCCATTGTGATGCCATCCTCATAGAACCGTTTGAGCGGCCAGTCCACCCCCGGACCACGAGCGACAATCCACGAACATGCTACTTCGCAAAAGCGTTGCCGACACACCCCTTCACGCTGGTCCAATCGTGATCGCTGAGGTGGCCAATGATCGTCAGTTCAGACCGATGAACGGTCAGCACATACGCGCGAAAGTGAGATTCCGCCCGGAGCCCAGCGGCTTGCCAGTCTCTAAGGCAATAATCAGTGGACGCTGGGGACGCCGGCGGACGCGTTGCGAGAATCCCCACCAGGACGTCGGGGCGTTCACGCAGATAAGCGGAGCTTGCGATAACAACGGCGGGGCGAACTTTGGTTTCGACGGCGCCCTCGAGGACACCTACCACGACATCTCCGGGCCTCAATCCGCTTCCTCTGCTTCGCCTTCCTCAAGTCGCCGAACCGAAGCAGCGCGGAACTCCCTCAAGTCCTCATCGGACCAGGAATCGGACCAGTCAATCTTGCGCTCCGGTGCAAACGCGGCCAACCGCTCGATCAATCGCGACAGTTCAGTGGCGGCATCGGGCGATAGTCTGCGGAATGCGGCAAGCAAGGATGCTTCTTGCGAATTTAGGGAGACTTCCATGATTCTAGCCATAGTATACGGCGCGCCGAACGCGATCGGTAACGATTAGCCGAGCAGGGCAAACCCAAATAGTCCAGGGCGTGCCGTCGTACCAGTTCGAGCCTTTGGGCGATGCACCAAAAGGGAACCCTTTCTCCCCGCCCTAAACAACCACCGCCTGAAGGCGGTGGGGTTAGCTGGCGACTGAAAGTCGCAAGGCGCGGCTAAAGCCGCAAGAAGTCTCGACCCGGACGTTCGCAGTCGCGACATGCAGTTAGGCCGAGTTCCCACCGTGCGGCCAGCCGCTGGGGAAGAACAGCCCTGGACACATTTAGTCAATCCCCAGCGTCGACTCACTCCGAAGTACTGTGGCTGAAAGCAGCCCGCCTGAAAGGCGGGGGGATTAGACCCGGCGCGTGGTACTAAAACGGGGCTTGGGCGATCACATTATGGGCACCGGCGGCTCCATGCTCGCGGGCGGATCGCGCTGAAACGGCGTAGCGATCCGCAATCTGTCCGGGTTCCGCGCGGCTTCCACTCCCGCGCGTTAGCGGCGGACAATGATCTTGCCGGCACGCTGGCGAGCCCGGAAGTTATCATAAGCCGACTGCATTCCCATCAGCGTTTCCATCTTCGGGCCGAAGGCCTTTTCGATGCGAAGGGCCATATCGCCGGTCAGATCGGTTTTGGCGTTCAGAAGCCCGGACAGTGCCTGGCACGACACGCCCAGCGCTTTGGCGGCATCGGTTACCGTCAGGCCGATTGCCTCGATGATTTCGGCGCGGATCACTTCGCCGGGATGGGGCGGGTTGTGCATTGGCAGCCGCAAGGTGCTTGTCACATTAAGGCTCCACGTCCCCTGGCGGCCGCCCGTTAGCGTGTGGACCTTCCACTTGTGCCAAGCGTACAATTCCAATGCGGTGGCGCCGCTGAACTAAGTCCAGCCCAGATCTCGCATAGCCCAAGGAGCGTTCCATACTTTGACCATGCGTTCGACTTTGTTGTCGCCATTCATGGTCAGGAAGTAGACATAGTGGGAATGGGTTTCTTTGTGAGTCGGCGGTACCGGGCCGCCGGCTCCGGTGTGCGTGGCGTGATAGGTCGCAAAGAATATGGCTGTTCGCGTCGATTCATCGTAGGCCGAAACGTGCAGCTCATACGTCGCGCCGGGCGCGGTTACCGTGGCGAAACCGTACATCCAATCGCAATAGTTTTGGACCGTCTTCACTCCTACCAATGGTTCGCTCTGGGCGGTAAATGTTGCGCCATCGGCAACATAGGCCTGACATCCAGCCCAACCTTCCGGAGCTTCACAGGCAACAAAAAACTTCGTCGCGTTTTCTAAAGCGGTCATTGTTTCTCCCTTGTAACTTAGCCAAAAAGCGCCTGGAACGTCAGGATGCAAGTGATGCCAACGAGCGACGTGACGACTTTCATCATAGTCCAACTGCGAAGCGTCTGCGGGACGGTCATGCCGAAGTATTCGTTGACGATCCAGAAGCCGGCATCGTTGACATGGGAGAGCACGGTGCCGCCGGCGCAAAGGGCGAGGACGATGATCTCCGGGGAGTAGCCGGGGATGCCTTTGACGAGCGGGGCGACGATGCCGGCGGCGGTGATGATGGCCACTGTGGCCGAGCCCTGCGCCATCCGCATGCCGGCGGCGACCGTGTAGGCGACGATGAGCGGGGAAATAGCCGAGGAGGCCAGGAGCTGGCCGGCGTAGGGGCCGACGCCGGAATCGACGATGATCTGTTTGAAAGCGCCGCCGCCGCCCATGATGGCGAGGAGAGTGCCGATGGGCATCAGCGAATCGGTGGCCATTTTCCCGAGCTGATCGCGGTTGAGGCCGCGCCGAATGCCGAAGACATACATGGCGAAGAGGGCGGTAATCAGGAGCGCCGTGAACGGGTGGCCGAAAAAGCCGAGGACGCCGCCGGACTGGAATTTGGCGAGGTCGGCGATCGAGGAGGCGAAGATGAAGAGGACGGGGAGGAGGAGGATCAGAATTACGAGTCCGACGCTGGGCGGAGGCAAATCCGACTTCTCTTCCTTGACGCGGGAGGCGATTTCCGGGACGGGGATGTGGAGACGATTGGCGATCCAGCGTCCATAGATGATGCCGCCGGAAATAGCCATGGGGACGGATAGAAGGGCACCGTAGAGGATGGTGAGGCCGAGGTCTGCGCCGAGGAGCGAGGCGGCGGCGGAGGGCGCTGGGTGGGGCGGGACCATGGCGTGGGTGACGGTCAGCGCGGCGGTCATGGGCAGGCCGTAGTAGAGGAGAGATTTCTTGGACTCGCGGGCGAGGTTCCACGCGAGCGGAACCATGATGATGAAGCCGACTTCGAAGAAGATTGGCAGGCCGACGAGGAAGGCGGCGACGAGGACGGCCCAGACGGCGTTCTCCTTTCCGAACTTGGTGAGGAGCCAATCGGCGAGCACGCGGCCGCCGCCGGAGTGTTCGAGGAACCGTCCGATCATGGCGCCAAGGGCGACGACGACCGCGATGAACCCGAGGGCTTCCCCGAAGCCGGTTTGAATGGATTTGATGACTTTCAGCGGCTCCATGCCGACCGAAAGGCCGAGCGCCATGGAGCTGATTAACAGCGCCAGGAAGGCGTGGAGCCGGACGGCGAGAATCAAGAAGAGCAGGAGCGCGATGGCGCCCAGCGTCATGGAGAGGAGGAAGGGTCCGTTTTCTGGCACGAATCAGTAAGTTTACACTGTATGCATGGAACGCCGAAATTTCTTTGGATCGAGCTTGTCGGCCGGCCTCATGCAAGGCACGCCGGAGCCGCAGATTGACCGTGAGTACCAGGCGGGAGGGACGGGGGGAGTTTCGTATCAGACGCCTTTAATTATTGAGCGCAAGCAGGCGGGCAAGCCGCACGCGGGGAAGGTGTTCGCGGCGATACAGCCGCACTGCGACGATATCCCGATCTTCGCGGGCGGGCTGGTGTTGAAGCTCATTGATGAAGGGTACACGGGATATCTGATCACGCTGTCGAACGATTCCTTGGCGGGGACGGGGCCGACGTTTGGCGACATTGTGTTGAAGAATGAGCAGGACACTTTTGAAGTCGGGCGGCGATTGAAGTGTAAGGAATCGATCTTCCTGAACTATCCGAATCACAACATGGACGCGTGGCCGATTGTGGAGATTCGCGCGCGGCTGATCTTCCTGTTTCGCGTACTGCGCGTGGACACGGTGATTGTGTATGACCCATCGTCGTTGTATGAGCGGAACCCGGATCATACGGTGGGAGCGCGGGCGGTGGAGACGGCGTTTTGGATGGCGTCGAGTCCGTGGGATTATCCGGAGCATTTCCGGGCGGGGTTAACGCCGCATGGGCCGAAGGATGCTTATTATTTTGCGCGGGGGCCGCAAATCGTGAATCGGGTGGTGGATATTGGGGACTACATGGATGCCAAGGTGCATGCGAATTTGGCGAATGTGACGCAGGGGCCGGCGGGGAAGAATGGGGCGATGTTGAAGGCGCGGCTGGCTTCGCAAGGGAAGCGGTTGCCGTTGTTGGGGAATGACGACGAGACGGCGAATCGCAATTATGCGAAGTATTTTGCTTTGTCGCGGGACCGT
>SHUN01000118.1 GCA_009697495.1 Bryobacterales bacterium
GAGCTATTAAAGGCTGTTCAACGTCAGGCGTCCGAGGGAACTCGCCGGGTACCGAGCCGCGACCGTCAGGGAGTGCCCATGGGCCTGCGGCCCACCAAAAAGGATGAAGGCGCGCGTGACTGGTGTCGTGGAATCAACAACTTGGATCGCGCCTTCAACAGAGCGGACCGCAATCGGCGAGTTCTTCAAGAGGATCTGCGGCACTCCCCGCCGCGCCCGCGAAGAACTCCCCGATTATGGGAATCGGCAAGGCTGTGGTAAAAAGGGTCTAATGGCTTACGTAATTGCTGAACCCTGCATTGGGACGAAAGATAGCGCGTGTGTTGATGCTTGCCCGGTCGATTGTATCCATCCCAAGAAGGACGAACCCGGCTTTGATGAGGTCGAAATCCTGCACATTGAACCCGTAGAATGCATTGATTGCGGCGCTTGCGTGCCGGTCTGCCCCGTTTCGGCCATCTTCGCCATCGAAGACCTTCCCGAAAAATGGAACGAGTTCGCCGCCCGGAACGCTGCCTACTACGGCAAATAAACCGCGCTGCACGTATCCGTTTCCCAAACTTCGACGCGGGCGACCTCAAGCCGGAATTTCGGCTGCATGGCAGGCACGGAGGCGCTGAACTGTTGCCATAAATAGTGCGCGATGTTTTCCGCCGATGGATTCACCGCGTCGAACGGCGGCACTTCGTTCAGGAACTGATGATCGAGGACCCCGATGATCCGCGCCATCTCTTTTTGCAGCGGCACGAAATCGATGAGCATGCCCATGGAATCCACTTGCGGGCCGGCGATGGTGATCCTGGCGCGCCAGTTGTGGCCGTGTATAGGCTCAGTTTTACCGTAATAGTTGCGCAGCGCGTGGGCGGCGGGAAACATGGTGGTGACGTGTACTTCAAACATTTTTGTGGAAAAACTCCTCGACTTTCGCGAGTTCGGTGGTGAAGGCGTAATCGGGCAGGCTGTCGAAGAAGATTTGCCCGTAGCGCTGGCGGGTGATGCGGTTATCGAGCAGGACGAGCACGCCGCGGTCGGTACGGCTGCGGATCAGGCGGCCGAAGCCCTGCTTGAGCGCAATGGCGGCTTGCGGGATCTGGTAATCGCGGAAGGGCTCGCCGCCCTGGCGGCGGACGGCGTCGGTGCGGGCGGCGACGACGGGGTCGCTGGGGACGGCGAAGGGCAGTTTGTCGATGATGACGCAGCTGAGCTGATCGCCCTGGACGTCGACGCCCTGCCAGAACGAGGACGTGGCAAAGAGAACGGCGTTGGGCGTGTTCTTGAACTGTTCAAGGAGCGCGCTGCGCGGGGCGGTGCCTTGCAAAAGCACGGGGTAAACGACTTCGTAGGACACGCGGTCGTGGAGCGCGCGCATGGACACGTAGCTGGTGCAGAGAACGAAGGCGCGGCCGCAACTGAGGTTCAGAATTTTAATGATTTCTTCGGCGGCGGCTTTCGGGAAGGCCGGGTCGCGCGGCTCCGGGAGATGCTGGGGGACGTAGAGGAGCGACTGCTCCCGGAAGTCGAACGGACTGGCGACGTTGAGCGTGCGGGCGTAGGAAATGCCGAGCCGTTTTATGAGGAAATCGAAACCGCCGCCGACGGAGAGGGTGGCGGAAGTGAGGATGGCGGAGGGAACGCGGTCGAACAGCCTTTCAGTGAGAAGGGGGGAGATGTCAATGGGGACGGCCTGGAGGAAAACACCGCGGTTGCGGCGCTCAATCCAGTAAACGAAGTCTTCTGCGACGCCTTCCAGATACTGCTTCAAATCCGCCTGCAGCGTGCGGGCGCGGGCGAACAGCGGGACAACTTCGTCCATCGATTCGCAGATCATTTGGAGCTGAATGCCTGTTATTTCGAGGGCGTTGAGGATGTCCTCGTAGACGTCCCGGAACTGCTCGATGAAGGCGGCGCGGCGCTGGAAGCCGGTGCGGCCGTCCTGGGCTGGGAAGCAGGCGAAGAAGCGATCCGAGGCGTCCTGGAGGCCGATGAGGACGCGGTCGAGTTCCGGAGTGCCTAGGCTTTTGCGACGGGCCAGGCTCAGAATATCTTTGCGCAAGTCGTCGACCATGAAGTTGCTGACGGAGAGGCCGAAGTACTGGCCGGCGACGTCTTCGAGCTCATGGGCTTCGTCGAAGACCACTGCTTCGTAATCGGGGATGATGCCGCCGAAATCCTTTTCCTTGACGGCGAGATCGGCGAAGAAGAGGTGGTGGTTGACGATGATAATGTCGCTGGCGATAGCGCGGCGCTGCATTTCGGTGATGAAGCAGCGGTCGTACTGGGCGCATTTCTGCCCGGTGCAGAGCTCGCCGCGGGCGTCGACTTTGGCCCAGGCGGAGGAGTTTTCGGGAAGGGTCGCAATTTCGGCGCGGTCGCCGGTTTCGGTGGTCTTTTCCCATTCGCGGATGATTTGGAAATCGGCGACTTCTTCGAGGCCGGAAAGGATGGGTTCGCGCTCGGCGTCGTAGATTTTTTGGCGGCAGGCGTAGTTGGAACGGCCCTTCATGTAACAGACGCGGAGCTGGTTGGCGAAGTGCTGTTGGAGGAAGGGGATGTCTTTGTAGAAGAGCTGTTCCTGGAGGTTCTTGGTGCCGGTAGAGACCACGATGCGCTTGGCGGCGAGAATGGCGGGGACAAGATAGGCGAGAGACTTGCCGGTGCCCGTGCCGGCTTCGACGAGGAGGTGCTTGCCTTCCGCGATGGCGGATTCGACGGCCTCCGCCATTTCGAGTTGACCGGGGCGGAACTCGTAATTGGGATGCCACTGGGAGAGGGCTCCGCGGGGCGCGAAGAAACTACGCGCGCTTACGGTGCGGGTTTTCTGGGACATCCAGACTCCAGTCCCCTGTGGAAAACTGGTGCCTGGCACCAGTTTTCCACAGATTTGGGGGAGTTTTCCACAGGGCTAGTCTTCATGGACGACGACGTTGGTCGCCTCGGCGGTGCGGACGCCGTAGTGTTTGGCTAGGATACGTTCCAGTTCGCGGGCGATGCGTTGGGGCTGCTCGGAGTTGTCGAGCTCGAGTTCCACTTTGAAGTAGATGTCGAGGTATTTCATTAGGCTAATGATACGATGGCCACATGGACCGCCGACAGTTGTTTGGAATGATGGCGGCTGCGCCGCTCGCCGCCGCCGCCGGAAAATACACGTATCGCCTGCGTTATGCGCCGCGCATCGGGATGATTGCGGAGCCGGTGGAACGGCAGTTTGAGATCATCGCCGAGAACGGATTTACGGGCTTTGAGTACAACGGCCTGCCGAAGCACTCATTCGCCGAGATGGAACAGTTCCGGAAGAAGATGGACTCGCTGAAGCTGACGATGGGAACGCTGGTGGTGAACCGCGGCGGTTGGAAGCCGAGCGCGATGGTCGATAAGAAATTCCACGCCGATTTTCTGGCCGATGTGAAGAAGGCGGTGGAGATCCACAAGATTATCGGGAATGAAGTGGCGACGGTTTGCAGCGGATTGGGCGTGGACGATCTGAGCTACACGCAACAGACCAGGAACTGCATTGAAGTATTGAAGCGGGCGGGAGATTTGTGCGCGGGAACGAAGTTGAAACTGGTGCTGGAGCCGTTGAACGCGCGCGTGGATCACGCGGGCTATTTTGTGGTATTTTCCGATCATGGCGCGGAGATAATAGCCAACGCGAATCACCCGCATGTACGGCTGCTGTTTGATTGCTATCACCAGCAGATTTCCGAGGGGAATTTGATCAACCACATCAAGAAGCATTACTCGCAGATCGGCTATTTTCAGACCGGGGATGTGCCAGGGCGGAAGGAGCCGGGAACGGGCGAAGTGAATTGGAGCAATGTGTTCAAGGCGATTCATGGATTGGGGTATCAGGGGATGATTGGGATGGAGCATGGGTTGTCGCAGCCCGGGATGGCGGGTTTGATGAAGTGTTTTGACGAGTACCGCAAAGCGGATGGATGGGGGGAATAGTGGCTACTTGCACGATTTGCGACACGAGAAAAGGGAAACGCTACTGCACGGCGCGGGGCGAGGATATTTGCACGCAGTGTTGCGCGACGGAGCGCGAGGTGACGATCAACTGCCCGCATTCGTGCGCGTATTTGCAGGAGTCGCGGCTGCATGAAAAGTTTCGCCATGATGACGCGGGGATGCCTCACACGGACGTGCATATCAACCAGGAGTTTATGAAGAAGTCGGAGATGGTGCTGATGCTATCGGCGGCGTTCTTCAACCGCGCCTTGCAACCAGTTCCGAATGCGACGGACCGCGACGCGCGGGAGGCAATCGAGGCGCTGGTGGCGTCGTTTCGCGAGGGGAAGGAGATTGCGCCGGAGGGGGAGATCGCGGCCGGGATTGCAGGACGGTTCCGGGAGAAGATGGGCGAGTTCATCAAAGAACTGAAGGAGCGGGAGGAGGGGCCGTTCGCGGATCGGTTTATGCTTGGAGTGTTAGTATTCATGGCGCGGGTGGCGTATGGGTACGACAACGGCAAGCCGCAGTCGCGAGCTTACGTGCACTATCTGCGAAGTACGTTTCCAGAAGGCGCGGCGTGACGGGATTGGTGATCTTTGCGCATGGGTCGAGCGTGGCGGCGGCGAATGAAGCCGTGGCGCGGGTGACAGAGCGGATGGCGGTCGAAGGCGGCTATTCGCTGGTGGAAACCGCGTTTTTGGAAATGGCGGAACCAGACTTGCGGGAGGCCGTGGCGCGGTTGGCGGCGCGGGGCGCGGATCGAATTGTAGTGATTCCGTATTTCTTAACTCTGGGGATCCATTTGCGGCGCGATTTGCCGCGCATTGTGGAGGAGTTGGCCGGTGTTTACCAGGGGGTGCGGATTGATGTGACGGAGCCGTTGGACGGCCATCCTTCACTGGTGGGGATACTTCTGGAAAGGGCGCAGGCCGCGTTGCGAGCATGACGGCCACGCTGGTTCGCGTGACTGATTTGGCACCGGGGATCCGCCATTTCGTATTTGCGGCTCCCGAGGTGTTGGCGTTTCAAGCAGGGCAGTTTGCGTCGTTGACGGCGATGGTTGGCGGGCGGGAAATGACGCGGGCGTATTCGCTGGCATCGGCGCCTCGCGGGGATTTTGAGTTTGAAATCTGTTTGAACCGCGTGGATGACGGCGTGTTTTCGCCTCACTTGTTTTCATTGGGAGTAGGCGACACGATTGAGCTGAAGGGTATATTGGGGACGTTTGTTTGGCGGGAGCCGTTGATGGATTCCATTCTGGTGGCGACTGGCACCGGGATTGTGCCATTCCGAGGGATGTTGCAGGACTTGTTTACGCGCGGGACGGAGCGGCGGATCACGCTGATTTACGGGACACGTTATGCAGAGAGCTTGCTGTGGGCAGAAGAGTTTCGCGCGTTGGAGGCCCGGCATGCGAGCTTCCGGTTTGTGCCAGCGGTGACGCGGCCGGCTGGCGATTGGACGGGGGCGACGGGACGGGTGCAGCCATTGTTGTTGGAGGCGATGGGCGGGCGGCGCGACGTGCAGGTGTATGTATGCGGGCTGAAAGAAATGGTGGATAACGTGCGGGCGTTGTGCAAGGAACGGGGACTGGAGAGGCGGCAGATGATTTACGAGAAGTACGACTAAGATCGGTTCTTCGCTGTTTCATGGGGGTAGGGCTGAGAGATCGAGCTTGCCGGCGATGAGCTAAATGCTGGAAGCGATGGCCCGGAATTCGTGTCGATCCGAAAGCACTGATGGATTACAACCCTGTATAAACAAATGGGACGCCCACCGAAACCTGTGGCCCGACTGGAAGTTCAATCGCTTGGGTGGCTACAAAAAGGTTGGCAGGAATTCTCGCATTGGCCTGAAAGATACCACTTCCGTTCGTGACCGGGAGCCGGATCGTTTTTTAGGTCCGGGATATCCGCCGATCTTGTCGTGCAGGCCTTTTTTTTGCGTAGGCGCGCAGCGCGGCCCGCGCCTGCGCCAACAAGCCATCGGAGGAACAAAGCGTGGCAACGCCGACACTCGCTTATCGAAAAAATCGGTTCTTCGCTGTCTCACGTGGGTAGTGGTGACAGGTTAAGTTTGCCCGCGATGAGGTAAATGATGCTGGCAAAGTTGCGGTTGGATCGGTAACCTCTGGCCTTGGCCTTGGCGGCTTGGACGAGGCTGTTAATGCCTTCGAGGATACCGTTGTTGATCCTGGAGGTAAACCAGCGGAGGATTCCGTCTTGATGACGGCGGATTGATTTTGCGGCGTCGATGATCGGTTGGATGCGGCTGTGGGTGGCCCAGAAGTACCATTTGTCGAGGTAGGTCTTGGCCTGATCCGGCGGCTGGTTATAAAGGTCCTGGAAGGCGAGACGTATCTGGTAGGCTCGCGCCGTTTTCAGGTGGGATCGGGTGAGGTCGAAGGCGGCGAGTTTGTCCTTTTGGTTAGCGGTGAGATTGGCCAGGTTCTTCAGCCAAACGTAGCGGCTGCCGGTGAGTTCGGGATGCTCCTTCCGTTCCAGGCGGCGGACTTCGTCGACGGCGCCGTTGACGAGACCAACGACGTGGAACTTGTCAAAGGTGATGGAAGCGTTTGGCAGTTGTTCGGTAGCGCCTTTGACGAAGGCGGGCGACATGTCGAGGCTGACCTCGGCGACGGCTTGCGGATCGCCCCCATGGGCCGTTAGATCTTGCGCAAAAGCGGCGACGGTGGCCGAATCCTTGCCCGGAGTGACGAAGAGAACCTTGCGCTCCTTCAAATCGACGAAGAGGGAGACGTAGTTCTGGCCGCGACGGGCGGCCGTTTCGTCCATGCCGACCTGAGTGACCCGGGAGTGGTCGGCTTGGCTGCGCGCCAAGTCCACGTAATGGTTGACGATCCGCCAAAGCAGCGTGTCGTGTTCCCCCACCAGACGGGCGGCGGCGCGGACGGGCATCCCTTGGACGAGCTTCATGACAAAGGCTTCGAAGAGCAAGGTAAAACCGCTGTCCGGCCGGGCCCACGGAACCGCGACGCGGTGGACGCCGCAACAGGAACACTCGACGCGGGGCGTGCGGGCGTGGAGATAGGCTTGATGCTCAAAAAAGTTCAGGTGGCGCCACGTCAGGGTGTCCGTATCGTAGGCCTTGGCGGCGGCGGAGCAAACGGGGCAAGGGAAAGTGGAGCCGCGCGGGAAGTCGAGATAAATGTCGAGACGTCCGGGCTCGACGGTGAAATCGCAATGATCCACCAGCCAGGGCGGCAAGATCCCTAAAGCGGCCTGGAAAAGTTCGTTTTCGTTCATCGCGGCGCGCCCCCTCGGTTACGCGTCCAGCCATAATAGCCGATCCATCCAGTGGATGTGTTGGGGCAGCGGGAATCGGAGAGAGGTGTTCACCCGCTACCGGGCATTCCGCCCTACGGGCGGGGATTTTCAAGGCATGGGGGTCTTTCGATCCGATGCGGTTCGGGGAGGGAGCGCGAAAGACGGACTTCCGCGCTCGATCATCGTCTCGATGAGCCCGCCGGGCTATCCCTCGGCATGGGTGCATCCCTGCAGAGCCCACTTCCGTTTCGCCCGGCAACAATAGGATAACTCCGCCTCCGCCGTATCCGATGGGTCGCCGAATCGCAACCCTCCAAAAGTTGAACGCTCTCACCCTTCCGTCTCAGCCTTCACAAGGGGAATCCCGCCGCAACCCACGACTAATAGCGAGGAGCCGAGAAATCGCCGGTGCGCTGGCCGGCGGTGGGGACGGTGACGAGGGTGGCGGCGGTGCCGGTGCGGTAATAGAATTTGTCATAGGACGAGAAGAAGAAGAGCTTGTTGCGTTTGATGGGGCCGCCGAGATTGGCGCCGAATTCGTTTTGATGCTCGGGGGCGCGGAAGGCGGGGAAGAAGCCGCGGGCGTCGAGGAGAGTATTGCGGAAGAATTCGTAGCCAGCGCCGTGGAATTTGTTGGTGCCGGATTTGAGGACGAAGTTGGTAG